>JAFLDG010000046.1 GCA_017302495.1 Burkholderiales bacterium | reverse complement strand
GGCCGCTGGAGGCGCAGGCGCTGCTGCGCCTGGCCGAGGCCCGCTTCCGCGGCTACGGCGATGCCGAGGCGCTGGAACATGCGCGCCGCGCGGCCGCGCTGTTCGACGCCGCCGGCGACCGCCGCCGGCTCGGCCGCGCGCTGTGGGCGCAGGCGCATGCGCACGACCACCTCGGCCACGCGCTGCAGCGCGACCGTTGTGCCGAACGTGCGCTGGCCCTGGCGCGCGAGACCGGCGACGACGAAGGCGTCGGCGCGGCGGCGAACCTGCTGTACCGCGAGCATGCCGACATGGGGCAGCGGCTGAAGGGCCTGAACCTCGCGCTCGACGCCTTCCTCGCCGCCGGCCAGTTCGACCGCGCCGGCGCGGCGCTCGGCAACCTGGCGATGACCTACACCTCGCTCGGGCAGTACGCGCGCGCGCGCCGGGTCGGCCTGCAGGTGGCCGACTTCGAGCGCCACCAGGCCACCGGCCAGCGCGCGGACTATTTCGCCGCGATGCGCGCCGCGATCGAGGGCCTGCTCGGCCATGCCGACGCGGCGCGCGAGGCGGCGGCGCAGGCCGCGGCCTTCGCGCCGCACGCGACCGACCCGTGGTACCGCGTCGTCGTCGAGCTGGTGCTCGGCCGCTCGGCGCGGCTGGACCGGCGCCTGGCCGACGCGCAGGCGCACTTCGAACGTGCGCTCGCACTCGCCGTCGAGCGCGGCGACTGGACGCAGCGCATCGTCGCGCTGGCCGAGATCGGCGAGGTCGCGCTCGGCCGCGGCGACGCCGCCGGCGCGCTGCGCGCGACGGCGCAGGCGGTGGCGCTGCAGCGCGCGCGCGGCGACACCGGCATCGGCAGCATGTTCTCGCCGGCCGCCGCCTGGTGGGCGCACCACCACGCGCTGCAGGCCAACGGCCGCGACGCGGCGGCGCGCCAGGCGCTGGCCGCCGGCTACCGGATGATGCTGCGCGGTGCCGCCGGCCTGACCGACGAAGGGCTGCGCCGCAGCTGGTTCGGCAAGGTGCCCGTGCACCGGCGGCTGCTGCGCGCCTGGGTCGACGACGCCCGCGGCCGCGGGTTGCCGTCGCGGCGCTGGCTCGCGCACCTGCAGGGCGAAGCGCGTGCGGCCGAGCCCTTCGAGCGCCTGGTCGACACCGGGATGCGGCTGAACCAGCTGCACGACGCGGCCCGGCTCGCCGACTTCCTGGTCGACGAGGTGGCCGAACTCGCCGGCGCCGAGCGCGTGCTGCTGGTCTGGCCCGAAGGCACCGGCTGGCGCCTGGCCGGCGCCAGCCTGCCCGACGACGAGCCGGCCGCGCCGCTGCTGCAGGCGGTGTCGCCGTGGCTGTACGAAGCCCGGCTCGCGCACCGGCCGACCCTGCGCCACGGGCCCGACGGCGCGCCGCCGGTGGACCAGCGCTCGTGCATCGTCGCCCCGCTGGTGGCGCAGCACGAACTGCTGGGCGTGCTCTACGCCGACATCGAGGGGCTGTTCGGCCGCTTCCACGATGCCGACCGCGACCTGATCGCGATGCTCGCGGCGCAGGCCGCGGTGGCGCTGGCGAACCTGCGCGCGAGCCAGGGGCTGGAGGCCAAGGTCGCCGAACGCACCGCGCAGCTCGAGCGGCGTGCGAGCGAGCTGGCGGTGATCAACCGCATCCAGCGCGGCATCGCCGCGGCGCTGGACTTCCAGGCGATCGTCGACCTGGTCGGCGACAAGCTGCGCGAGGTGCTGAAGACCGACAACATCGGCATCCGCTGGTTCGACCCCGCCACCGGCCTGATCCACTTCCTGTACGAGGTCGAGCACGGCCGGCGGCTGCAGGTCGCGCCGATGGCGCGCGTGCCGGGCGGGCCGGCCGAACAGATGGAACGCACGCGCGCGCCGGTGCTGCTCGGCAGCCGCACCGAGATGGCGGCCGCGGGCATCCGCTCGATCCCCGGCACCGACACCGCGCGCTCGGTGGCCTTCGTGCCGATCGTCGGCAGCGACCGGCTGATCGGCGCGATCGTGCTCGAGGACCACCGGCACGACCACGCCTTCGGCGAAGCCGAGGTCCGGCTGCTGACGACCGTCGCCTCGAGCATGGGCGTCGCGCTCGAGAACGCGCGCCTGTTCGACCAGACGCAGCGCCTGCTGCACGACGCCGAGCAGCGCAACGCCGAACTCGCGGTGATCAACACGATCCAGCAGGGCGTGTCCGAGGCGCTCGACCTCGGCGCGATCGTCGAGCTGGTCGGCGACAAGCTGCGCGAGCTGTTCCACACCGGCAGCATCCACGTCTCGTGGATGGACGAGGCGAGCGGCGAGGTGCGCACGCCGTACGCCTACGAGCAGGGCCGGCGCATCGAGGTCGGCGTCGTGCGGCCGCGGCGCGACGGCCCGATGTGGACCACGCTCGCCGCCGGCCGGCCGGTGGTCGCGAACGACGCGGACGCGATGGCGCGCTTCGGCCTGAAGCCGGTGCCCGGCACGACGCCGAGCACCGCGACCGCGATCGTGCCGGTGCTCGGCGGCCGCCGGCTGATCGGCGCGATCTCGGTCCAGCAGTACGACGGCACGACCCGCTTCGGCGACACCGAGGTGCGGCTGCTGACGACGGTGGCGGCGAGCATGGGCAGCGCGCTCGAGAACGTGCGCCTGTTCAGCGAGACCAAGGCCGCGCTCGAGCACCAGGCCGCCGCCGCCGAGGTGCTGCAGGTGATCAGCCGCTCGGTGGCCGACACCCGGCCGGTGTTCGCGGCGATCGTCGGCCTGTGCGAACGGCTGATGCCGGACCTGGACGTGATCCAGGTCGAGGAAGTCGATGCCCGCGGCCGGCTGCAGCTGAACGCGCTCAGCCTGCCGCTGCACGGCGCGTCGCCCGCCGAGCGCGAGGCCGAACGGCCGCGGCTCGAGGCGGCGATCCGCGCCCTGTTCCCGTTCGACCTGGGCGCGGCGCCGCACGCCCAGGCGCTGCGCGACGGCCGCTCGGTGCAGTACACCGACGTGCTCGACGGGCCCGACACGCCGGCGATGCTGCGCGGCTTCGCCCGCGAGCACGTCGGCCGCCCCTACTCGATGCTGATCGTGCCGATGCGCTGGGAGGGGCGCGGCATCGGCGCGATCGTCGTCTCGCGCGTCGGCAGCCGCGGCTTCGACGAGCGCGAGCGCCGGCTGCTCGAGGCCTTCGCCGACCAGGCGGCGATCGCGATCCAGAACGCGCGCCTGTTCGCCGAGACGCGCCGCGCGCTCGACCGCCAGACCGCGATGGGGCGCGTGCTGCAGGCCATCAGCCGCTCGATCGACGACGCGCGGCCGGTGTTCGACACGATCTTCGGCTGCTGCTCGCAGCTCTTCGCCGGCACCCAGCAGACCGCGCTGCTGTTCGACGAGGTCCGGGGCCATCTCGTGCTGGCCGCGCACAACGGGCCGGCGCGCGAGGTCATCGCGCGTTTCTTCCCGGCGCCGCTGGACGGCAGCCCGCTGGCGCAGGCGCTGCAGCAGGGCCGCGTGCTGCGCTACGACAGCGTGCTGCACGGCGCCGACGTGCCGCCGATCCTGCGCGAGATCGTCGCGGCGATGGCCATCGGCGATTGCGCGCAGGCCTTCGTGCCGCTGCGCTGGCAGGGCCGCGCGATCGGCACGCTGGTGTTCGTGCGCCTGCCGCCGCGGCCCTTCGCCGACGACGAGATCGAGCTGCTCCAGACCTTCGCCGACCAGGCGACGATCGCGCTGCAGAACGCGCGCATGTTCGGCGAAACGCGCGAGGCGCTCGAGCGGCAGACCGCCACCGCCGAGATCCTGCGCGTGCTCAGCGGCTCGCCGTCGGCGGTGAAGCCGGTGTTCGACGCGATCACCGCGTCGGCCTACCGCCTGCTCGGCAGTTCGTACGCCGTGGTGCTGATGCGCGACCGCGACGGGATCAAGCTGGTCTCGCTGCACCGCGACGGCCGGTCGGTCGAGGTCTCGGCCGAGACGCCGCTGCTGCCGCTCGACCCCGAACACAACTTCCCGGCGCGCGTGCTGCTGAGCGGCCAGGCGCTGCACATCCCCGACTGGTCGAAGATCCGGCTGCCGCCGCACCAGCGCGAGATCCAGGCCGACCTGAAGGTCAACTCGGCGCTGATGCTGCCGCTGGTCCGCGACGGCGAGTGCATCGGCGTGCTCGGCGTCGGCCGCACCCGGGCCCAGGCCTTCGCGCCGAAGGAGATCGCGCTGCTCGAGGCCTTCGTCGACCAGGCGGTGATCGCGATCGGCAACGTGCGCCTGTTCAACGAGACGCGCGAGGCGCTGGAGCGCCAGACCGCGAGCAACGACATCCTGAAGGTGATGGCCGCCTCGCCGGGCGACGTGCAGCCGGTGTTCGACGCGATCGTCGCCGACGCACTGCGCCTGACCGGCGCGGCCACCTGCCACGTCAACCGCGTCGCCGGCGATCAGCTGCAACTGGCCGCGTTCAGCGCCAGCGACGAGGCGGGCGCCGAGGCGCTGCGGCGCATGTTCCCGATCCGCATCGCCGACTCGCCCGCCGCGGCGCTGCTGCGCGCCGGGGAGCCGCTGCTGGTGGCCGACGCCGAGACCGACGAACGCTACGACGCCGCGATCCGCACGGCGATGCGCGTGCGCGGCGTGCGCTCGTCGACCGTCGTGCCCTTGATGCGCGGCGGCGAGTGGATCGGCAACATCGCGGTCAACCGCACCGAGCCCGGCCTGCTGGACGCGCGCCGGCTCGAGCTGCTGCGCGGCTTCGCCGACCAGGCGGTGATCGCGATCGAGAACGCCCGGCTGTTCAACGAGACGGCCGAGGCGCTCGAGCGCCAGACCGCCACCGCCGAGGTGCTGCAGGTGATCGGCCGCTCGGTCACCGACGTGCAGCCGGTGTTCGACATCATCGCCGAGCGCGCGGCGCGGCTCACCGGCGCGGACAACGGCTTCGTCTTCCGCTACGACGGCACGCTGATCCACATCGCCAGCACCTTCGGCATCCGCGAGGAAGGCGTGGCCGCGGCGCGGCGCGCGTTCCCGATGCCGCCCGGCGACGGCTCGATCACCGCGCAGGCGGTGCGCGACGGCCGCGTCGTGCAGACCGCCGATGCGCTGCAGCTGCCCGACGCGGTCTACAAGACCAAGGACGTCGCGCGCGAGACCGGCTACCGCGGCGTGCTCAGCGTGCCGATGCGGCGCAACGGCCAGGTGATCGGCGCGATCGCAGTGACGCGGGCGCGCACCGGCGACTTCGCCGCGAAGGAGGTGGAGCTGCTGCAGACCTTCGCCGCGCAGGCGGTGATCGCGATCGAGAACGTGCGCCTGTTCAACGAGACGAAGGAGGCGTTGGAGCGCCAGACCGCCACCGCCGAGGTGCTCGAGGTCATCAGCAGCTCGGTCGCCGACACCCGGCCGGTGTTCGACAAGATCCTCGGCAGCTGCGCGAGCCTGTTCCACAGCTCCGAACAGGGCATCGTGCTGCTCGGCAACGACGGTTTCGTCGAGGTCGCGGCGCATCACGGCCCGGCCCTGCCGGGGCTGCAGCGCTACTTCGCCGAGCGCCGGGTGCCGAACAAGGCCTACGCGCCGGCGATCCTCGAAGGCAAGCCGGTGCGCGTCGTCGACGCGCTCGACCCGGGCGTGCACTGGACGCTGCGCACCGTGGCCGAGCACCTGGACATCGGCCCGTACTCGCATCTGCTCGCGCCGATGACCTGGGAAGGCCGGCCGATCGGCTGGCTGTACGTGATCCGCCAGCCGGCCTCGGGCTTCAGCGACAAGGAGACGGCGCAGCTCGAGACCTTTGCCGACCAGGCGGCGATCGCGATCCAGAACGCGCGCCTTTTCACCGAGACGAAGGAGGCGCTGGAGCGGCAGACCGCCACCGCGGAGGTGCTGGAGGTCATCGGGCAGTCGGTGTCCGACACGATGCCCGTGTTCGAGAAGATCCTCGACAGCTGCCAGCGCCTGTTCGCGATCGGCCAGCTGGGCATCTTCGTCATCAGCGAGGACGCCCAGGTCCACGCGGCGGCCTGGCGGGGCGAGGCGCTGCAGGCCATCGCCCGCACGTTCCCGCGGCCGCTGGAGCAGACGATTACCGGCCAGATCGCGCGCGACCGGCGCGCGATCTACGTGCCCGATGCGATGGCCATGCCGGAGCCGCCCGAGTCGATCCGGACGATGCTGAGGCTGAGCGGCAACTTCTCCGCCGTGTGGGCGCCGATGGCCTGGGAGAACCACGTCGTCGGCGCGATCTGCGTCTTCCGGCAGCCGCCGGGCCCGTTCAGCGACAAGGAGCTGGCGCTGCTGAAGACCTTCGCCGACCAGGCGGTGATCGCGATCCAGAACACGCGGCTGTTCAACGAAACGAAGGAAGCGCGCGCCGCCGCCGAGGCCGCCAACGAAGCCAAGAGCGCTTTCCTGGCGACGATGAGCCACGAGATCCGCACGCCGATGAACGCGGTCATCGGCATGAGCGGGCTGCTGCTGGATACGCCGCTGAACCCCGACCAGCGCGACTACGCGGCGACGATCCGCGACAGCGGCGACGCGCTGCTGACGATCATCAATGACATCCTCGACTTCTCGAAGATCGAGGCCGGGCGCATGGACGTCGAGAGCCAGCCCTTCGACCTGCGCGAGTGCGTCGAGTCGGCGCTGGACCTGGTCGCCCCGCGTGCGGCCGAGAAGCACCTGGACCTGGCCTACGTCTTCGACGGCGAGGTGCCGGCCGCGATCGTCGGCGACGTGACCCGGCTGCGCCAGGTGCTGCTGAACCTGCTCTCGAACGCGGTCAAGTTCACCGAGGCCGGCGAGGTGGTGCTGAGCGTCTCGGCGGCACCGAAGGACGGCCACTTCGAACTGGCTTTCGCGGTGCGCGACACCGGCATCGGCCTGACGCCGGAAGGCCTGGGCAAGCTGTTCCGCAGCTTCAGCCAGGCCGACAGCTCGACCACGCGCAAGTACGGCGGCACCGGCCTGGGGCTGGCGATCAGCAAGCGGCTGGCCGAGCTGATGGGCGGCAGCATGTGGGCCGAAAGCGCCGGCCCGGGCCACGGCTCGACCTTCCGCTTCACGATCTCCGCGCCGAAGGCCGATGCCGCGCCGGGCACGCGCCGCGAACTGCTCGGCGAGCAGCCGGCGCTGGCGGGCAAGCGGCTGCTGGTGGTGGACGACAACGCGACCAACCGGCGCATCCTGGCGCTGCAGACCGCGAAGTGGGGCATGCAGGTGCGCGACACCGGCTCGCCGTCGCAGGCGCTGCAGTGGCTCGGCGACGGCGAGGGCGAGGGCTTCGATGCGGCCATCGTCGATATGCACATGCCCGGGATGGACGGCGTGGAGCTCGCGCGGCGCATCCGCGCGGCCGGCCGCACGCTGCCGCTGGTGCTGTTCAGCTCGCTCGGCCGACGCGAGGCCGGCGACGACGCCGCGCTCTTCGCCGCGACGCTGGGCAAGCCGCTGCACCAGAGCGCCCTGTTCGACACGCTGGTCGGCCTGCTGGCGCACGACCGGGCCCCCAGGCGGGCCGAGCCGAAGCCCGCCAAGCCGAGCCTCGATCCCGGCATGGGCAAGCGCCATCCGCTGCGCATCCTGCTGGCCGAGGACAACGTGGTCAACCAGAAGCTGGCCTTGCGGCTGCTGCAGCAGATGGGCTACCGGGCCGACGTGGCGAGCAACGGCATCGAGGCCATCGAGTGCATCGAGCGCCAGCGCTACGACGTGGTGCTGATGGACGTGCAGATGCCGGAGATGGACGGGCTGGAAGCGAGCCGCCGCATCGCCGCGCGCTGGCCCGATGCCGCCCAGCGCCCGCGCATCGTCGCGATGACCGCGAACGCGATGGCCGGCGACCGCGAGGAGTGCCTGGCCGCCGGCATGGACGACTACGTGACCAAGCCGATCCGGGTGGAAGCGCTGGTGCAGGCGCTGACCCGGGTGCCGCCCTGCGCCGGCAGCGGCAGCGGCGCGGGAGGCCGCCGATGACGCGGGCTTCTCGAGCCCGTGAAGCGTCACCACTTGGCTCGACCGCCACGGGGGCGGGCGGGGTCCAGCCAAGCGTCGGGGGCGATCAAAGGTGTTCGAGATGCCGCGGCATGGCGCCCGGCACGGCGCTGAGGGCCACGCCGTGATCCAGCGTGACGAGGCAGCCCTGCCGCGACACGGCCAGCGCCAGCAGGTAGACGTCGGTGATCTGGTTGTGGCCCATCACCCGAGGCCAGTTCACGCGGCCGGCCTCGCGCAGCGACACGTCGCAGGGCCAGAACTCGTGGTCCAGGCTGGCGCAGATCTCGGCCAGCTTGCCCGCCACCGGCGCGAACCCGACCGGGCCCAGGCGGCTGTAGCCGGGCAGGTTGAGCACCCGCACCACGCCGTTCTCCACCAGCGCACAGGTGGCGATCTTCAGGCGACGGCGCTCGATGAAGGCCAGCGCCTGGGCATGGAACACATGGGCTTCGTCCAGCAGCGCGACCCAGACGTTGACGTCCGGCAGGCAGCGCGGGGACATTCAGATGCCTTCCTGCTCCATCAGCCGGCGCACGTGCTCGGACGTGACGACCTCGGTGCGCGCCGGCAGCAGCGCGTACCGCGACCGGGGCCGCCGCGCAGGCGGCGGCAGCTGGCTTGCCTGGATGCCCTGCCGAGCCAGCCGCGACAGCGCTTCGCCGATGGAGATGCGTTCGCGCTGCGCGTGTGCACGCACGTAGGCGAAGACGTCGTCGTCGATGGCTACGGTGGTGCGCATGGCGGCACTTTAGCATCAAGTCATCGAATCGGCATCACGTGCCTGGGTTCGGGCGATGCCGCGGTCCGGCCCGAAGTGCCGGCATGAACACGATCGACCTGCGGCGCCCGGAGATCCGAAGCCAAGCCTGCATCGTTCCGGAGGAAGGTGGGTGATGAGGACTGCATTCACGAAGCGCCCTTCGTCTGCGACCACCCGGCTCGATCGGCTGGCGCACTTGCCGCTGCGCTTCGGCAGGCCGAGGACCGAAGCCGCGCTGCACACGGCCGTCGTCGCCGAGGCCGCGCGGCTGCTGCGTGCGCAGCGCGTGCTGCTGGTGCTGGCGCCGGGCCTGCGGATCGCCGGATCGAGGCTGCCGACCGGCGAGGAGGCCGAATCCTTGCAGCAGGCCGTAGCCCCCTGGCTCGCCGAAGCCGTGGCAACCGGCACCAGCCGCCTGCGTCACGGGCCCGACGGCGCCGACGCCATCGACCAGCGCAGCTGTCTGGTGGCCCCGCTGCCGGCACCGCAAGGCCCGCTGGGCTGCCTGTATGCCGACATCGAAGGCCCGCGCGGGCGCTTCGAGGAAACCGAGCGCGCGCTGCTGGCCACCCTGGCGGCCATGGCGGCGGCGGCGCTGGCCCCGCTGCGCCAGGCGCAGGACGCGCAGGCGCAGGTGGCCGCAGCCCAGGCCGAAGCCCGGCAGCGCGCCGCCGAGCGGGCCCTGATCGACGACATCCAGCGCGGCATCGCGAACCAGGTCGACTTCCAGGGCGTGATCGACCTTGTGGGCGACCATCTGTACGAGCTGTTCGACAGCGCGGGCGCCCAGGTCCAGATCAGCCTGATCGACGAAGCGCAGGGGCTGCTGCGCTTCGCCTTCACCCGCCGCGCCGACGGCCGGCGCATCGACGGCGGAGCGATGCCGCTGCGGCGGGACCATCCGGTGCAGGCGGCGTTGGACCGGCGCCAGACGCTGCTGATGCGCACCCGGCAGGAAGCGCTCGACCGGGGCTACGGGGTGGGCGAGCCCGGCGCGGCGGCCGGGTTCACGGCGCTGCTCGTCGGCATCTGGGGCAGCCAGGAACGGCTGGGGACCGCGACCCTGATCGCGCTGCGTGACGATGCGTTCCCCGACAGCCTGGTCGGCCTGCTCGAAACCATCGTCGCCGCGATGGGGGTGGCGCTGGACAACGCCCGGCTGTTCGAGGCGACCCAGCAGGCGCTGCAGCAGCAGAAGGCCTCGGCCGAGGTGCTGGCGGTGATCAGCCGCTCGGTGTCGGACACGCAGCCGGTGTTCGAGAAGATCCTCGACAGCTGCAGGCACCTGTTCGGCAGCGACGAGCTCGACGTGCTGGTGGTCGACGAACAGGGGCAGCTGCAGATCGCGGCCTACCTGGGCAAGGCCTACGACATCGTGGCCAAGACCTTCCCGGCGCCGGTGGAGATCACGCCGGCCGGCCGGGCCATCCGCGAACGGCGCGTGGTCCACTACCCCGACGTGCACCACGGCCAGGACGTGCCCAACGTGATGCGCCGCATGGGCCGGCTGATCGGCTACCGGTCGCTGGCCTTCGCGCCGATGCTGTGGAACGACAAGGGCATCGGCGCCATCGGCGTGGCGCGTTCCAGCGGTTCCTTCACCGACAAGGAACTGGCCACGCTGCAGACCTTCGCCGACCAGGCGGTGATCGCGATCCAGAACGCGCGGCTGTTCCACGAGACGCAGGAGGCGCTGGCCCACCAGACCGCGAGCGCCGACATCCTGCGCGTCATCAGCCGCTCGCCCACCGAGGTGCAGCCGGTGTTCGAGGCCATCGTCGGCACCGCCGTCAAACATCTGGGCTGCGATCTCGCGCTGGTGCAGACCGTCAGCGGCGACACCTACTCGCCCAGCGCCATGGCCACGCCGGCGGGCCTGATGCCGGTGCCGGGCGCGCAGGTGATGCCGGTGGACCCGGAAGCCAACTTTCCGTCGCGCGCGATTCGCGCCAGGACGATGCTGCACGTGCCCGACTGGTCGGCGGTGGCGCTGCCCCCTCACGAGCAGCTGCGGCACGAGCAGTTGGGCCTGAACTCGGCGCTGTACCTGCCGCTGCTGCGCGGCGACGGCTGCGTCGGCGTGCTGGTGCTGGGCAGCAAGAAGGCGAACGCCTTCAACCCGAAGGCGATCGCGCTGGCCGAGTCGTTCCGCGACCAGGCGCTGATCGCGATCGAGAACACGCGGCTGTTCAACGAGACGCAGGAAGCGCTGGAGCGCCAGACCGCCACGGCCGAGATCCTGGCCGTGATCAGCGAGTCGCCCACCGATGTGCAGCCGGTGTTCCAGGCCATCGCCGAGCGCGCCCGCACGCTGTGCAAGGCCGACGTGGGCGCGACCACGCGGCTGGACGGCGACGTGGTGCACCTGGCCGGCGTGCGCGCGCTGTCCACGCAGGCCGAAGACGCGATGCGCGCCGCTTTCCCGATGGTCGTCGATGCCGCACCGCCGAACATCCGGCGCGCGATCACCGAACAGCAGCCGGTCCAGATCGCCGACGTGCATACCGAGCCGGGCTATCCCAGCGCCGAGGTGGCGCAACGCTCGGGCTTCCGCAGCATCCTGTCGGTGCCGCTGCTGCACCAGGGCCGCGCCATCGGCACCATCGGCGTGGCGCGGCGCGAGCCGGGGCGCTTCGCCGACGGCGCGGTGGCGCTGCTGCAGACCTTCGCGCGGCAGGCGGTGATCGCGATCGAGAACGTGCGGCTGTTCAACGAGACCCAGCAGGCGCTGGAGCGGCAGACCGCCAGCGCCGAGGTGCTGCAGGTCGTCAGCAGCTCGGTGGCCGACACCCGGCCGGTGTTCGACAAGATCCTCGACAGCTGCCGGCGCGTGATCGCCTGCAGCGACCTGAGCCTGCTGATGCTGGACGACGACGGCAGGGTGCACATCGGCGCCGTGCGCGGCGACGGCGGGCGGAAGACGGCCGAGAACTACGTGCCGCTGCCGCTGCAGCGCACGATCGTCGGCGAGGCCGTGCAGCAGCGCCGCGTGATGCACTACCCGGACGCCTTGCATGGCGCGGACGTGCCGCGGCCCGTGCGCCGCATGGCCGACATGATCGGCAACTACGCGGTGGTGATCGCGCCGATGCTCGTGCAGGAGCGTGCGGTCGGCGCGTTCTTCATCGTGCGCACCTTCGCGCAACGCCCATGGGCCCGGTTCACCGAGCGCGAGATCGCGCTGGTCGAATCCTTCGCGGGCCAGGCGGCGATCGCGATCCAGAACGCGCGCATGTTCAACGAGACGAAGGAGGCGCTCGAGCGCCAGACGGCGACGGCGGCGATCCTCGGCGTGATCGCGCAGGCGCGCGGCGACGTGCAGCCGGTGCTGGACGCCATCGTGCACAGCGCACGCGACCTGGCCGGCGGGCTGACCGCCACGCTGTGGCAGGTCGAGGGCGGCCGCGGCACGCTGCTCGCACGCACCCGCACCGACGCCGACGACGTGCTGCTCGCGCAGGACCATCTGGTCGTCGCGCAGACCTGGCTGGCCCGGCCCGCCATCACGCTCGAGCCGCTGGTCGTGCCCGACATCGAGGCCGAAGCGCGGCTCAACGACGAGTGGCGCCAGATCGCCCGCAACCGCGGCTACCGCGCGATCGTCGTCGTGCCGATGCTGCGCGACGGCGCCTGCACCGGCCTGGTCAGCGTCACCCGGCGGGCGGCGGGGCCCTTCCCCGGCCACCTGGTCGCGCAGCTGCAGACCTTCGCCGACCAGGCGGTGATCGCGATCGAGAACGTGCGGCTGTTCAACGAGACCCGGGAAGCGCTGGAGCAGCGCACCGCGACGGCGGAGATCCTCAAGGTGATCGCCGCTTCGCCGTCGGACGTGCAGCCGGTCTTCGACGCGATCGTCGCGGCCGCGCCGCCGCTGGTCGGCGGCTTCTCCTGTGCCGTCTGGCTCAGGCAAGGAGACGCGCTGCATCGCGTGGCCTTTACCGAGATGCGCGGTGCGGCCGATGAAGCCGCGCTGGCCCAGCCGACCCGGCCGATCCGGGGCAATGCCTTGTTCGAGCCGGTCGTGCGCGACCGGGCGCCCAGGTGGATCGTCGACTACGAAACCTCGCCCGAGGCCACGCCGGACATGCGCGCGCTGGCCCGGGCCCGGGGTTTCCGGAGTGCACTGGCGATTCCCTTGCTCTCGGACGACGAGGTCATCGGCGTGGTCGCGGTGACGTGTCGCGAACCCCATCGGTTCTCGCCCAAGGAGATCGAACTGCTGTCGACCTTCGCCAGCCAGGCGGTGATCGCGATCCGGAACGCACGGCTGTTCAACGAGACGCAGGAGGCGCTGCAGCGCCAGACCGCCACCAGCGAGATCCTGCAGGTGATCTCCGGCTCGCCCACCGACGTGCAGCCGGTGCTGCAGGCGGTGGCCGAGCGCGCAGCCAAGATCTGCAAGGCGCCGTTCGTCGACATCATCCTGCGCCAGGGCGACACGATCCGCGGCGCGGCCAGCATCGGCAACATCGGCGGCCCCACCGGGCCGGTGCCGCTGGACCGCAGCACCGTGATGGGCCGCGCGATCATCGACCGCGAGCCGGTGCACGTGGCGGACCTGCAGCGCTCGCAGGCCGAGTACCCGCGCGGCAGCGAACTGGCGCTCCGGCACGGCCACCACACCACGCTGGCGGTGCCGCTGCTGCGCGAGGGCCGCGCCTTGGGCGCGATCCTGGTGCGGCGCACCGAGGTGCAGCCCTTCGACGACAAGCACATCGCGCTGCTGCGCACCTTTGCCGACCAGGCCGCGATCGCGATGGAGAACGTGCGCCTGTTCAACGAGACGAAGGAGGCGCTGGAGCAGCAGACCGCCAGCGCCGAGGTGCTGCAGGTGATCGCCGGCTCGATGTCGGACGCGCAGCCGGTGTTCGAGAAGATCCTGGAAAGCTGCAGCCGGCTGTTCAGCGGCACGACGCAGGCGCTGAACATCCTGGACGACGACGGCGTGGTGCACCTGGTGGCGCAGCGCATCGCCGAGGGCAGCCTGCAGGCCTTCGACGCGAGCCAGATCGATGCGATCCGCGAGCTGCACCGCACGGCCTACCCGATCCAGGTCACCGGCAAGGAACTGGCGTGGATGCGCCGGGCCAAGGCGGTGTACAGCGTGAGCGACGTGCTGAACGACCCCGCCGTCGGGCCCGCGCTGCGCAAGCCGGCGCTGACGCTGGGCTTCTCCTACGCGCAGATGGGCGCGACGATGTTCTCGGGCGACAAGTGCATCGGCTCGATCGTCGTCAACCGCGAGGTCGGCCGCGGTTTCTCGGACCAGGAGCAGGCGCAGCTGATGACCTTTGCCGACCAGGCCGTGGTCGCGATCCAGAACGCGCGGCTGTTCAAGGAGACGCAGGAGGCGCTGGAGCAGCAGACCGCGACGGCCGAAGTGCTGCAGGTGATCGGCAGTTCAGTGGCCGATGCCGCGCCGGTCTTCGACAAGATCCTGCAGAGTTGCGTCAATCTGTTCGATGCAGGCGAGGCTGCGGTACTGCTGGTCGACAACGCCGGCCAGCTGACGATCGGCGAATACCATGGCGCCGCGCGCGAGGCCGTCGCCGGCCAGCTGCCGGCACCGGTCGAGTACACGCCAGCCGGATTGGCGATCCGCGAGCGGCGTGTCGTCCACTATCCCGACGTGCTGGGCGGGGATGACGTCCCGCCCGGCCCGCGCCGCATCGCAGAGCAGGTCGGCAATTACTCGATCGCCTTCGCGCCGATGCTTTGGGAGGAGCGCGGCGCCGGGTCGATCCTCATCGTTCGCCAGCCGCCACGACCGTTCAGCGACAGGGAGCAGGCCCTTCTGAAGACCTTCGCCGACCAGGCGGTGATCGCGATCCAGAACGCGAAGCTGTTCAACGAGACGCAGGCGGCGCTGGACCGCCAGACCGCCAACGCCGAGGTGCTGCGCGTGGTCAGCAGCTCGCTGGCCGAGCCGCAGCCGGTGTTCGACGCGATCTGCACCAGCATGCAGCGGCTGCTGCCCGGGGCCGACCTGGCGATCGGCGCGCTGGCCGACGACGGCCTGATCCACTGGCGCGCCGGCAGCGGCGAGCTGCGCGATGCGCTGAAGTCGGTCTTCCCGCGGCCGGCACCGCGTTCGGCCGGCCTGCTCGACGGCAAGGCGACCTACCTTCCCGATCTGCTGCACGGCGCCGGCGTGCCCGAGAGCCTGCGCGAGGCCACGCGCAAGGTCGGGCGCAACGTGTCGATGCTGTCCGCCGCGATGGTCGCCGGCGACACGGTCTACGGCACGATCGCGGCCTTCCATGCCGACCTGCGGCCCTTCACCGAGGACGAAGGCCGCCTGCTCAAGTCCTTCGCCGACCAGGCCGCGATCGCCATCCGCAACGCCGGGCTGTTCCGCGAGTCGCAGGCGGCGCGCGCCGCCGCCGAAGCCGCCAACGAAGCCAAGAGCGCCTTCCTGGCGACGATGAGCCACGAGATCCGCACGCCGATGAACGCCGTCATCGGCATGAGCGGGCTGCTGCTGGACACGCCGCTGACGGAAGACCAGCGCGACTTCGCGACCACGATCCGCGACTCCGGCGATTCGTTGCTGACGATCATCAACGACATCCTCGACTTCTCGAAGATCGAGGCCGGGCGCATGGACATCGAGCGCCATCCGTTCGACCTGCGCGAGTGCGTGGAGTCGGCGCTGGACCTGGTCGGCCCGCGCGCGGCCGAGAAGCACCTCGACCTGGCCTACGTGTTCGAAGGCGAGGTGCCGGCGGCGATCGACGGCGACGTGACCCGGCTGCGGCAGATCCTGCTGAACCTGCTGAGCAACTCGGTCAAGTTCACCGAAGCCGGCGAAGTCGTGCTGAGCGTGCGCACCGAAGGCGACGAGCAGACCGACGAAGGCAGCCGTCTGCACTTCACCGTGCGCGACACCGGCATCGGGCTGAGCGAGCAAGGCCTGTCGCGCCTGTTCCAGAAGTTCAGCCAGGCGGACTCAGGCACCACGCGCAAGTACGGCGGCACCGGGCTGGGGCTGGCGATCAGCAAGCTGCTGGCCGAGCTGATGGGCGGCACGATGTGGGCCGAGAGCGCCGGGCCGGGCCTGGGCTCGACCTTCCACTTCACCATGCGCTGCGTGCCGGCCGAATTGCCGCAAGGCACCCGCCGCGATTTCCTGGGCCAGCAGCCGCAGCTGGCCGGCAAGCGCATCCTGGTGGTCGACGACAACGCCACCAACCGGCGCATCCTGGCGCTGCAGACGGCCAAGTGGGGCATGGTCGTGCACGACACCGAGTTCCCGGCGCAGGCGCTGCAGCGGCTGCAGGCCGAGCGCTACGACTTGGGCGTCGTGGACATGCACATGCCGGGCATGGACGGCGCGATGCTGGCCAAGGCGATCCGCGCGGCCGGCCACACGCTGCCGCTGGTGCTGTTCAGCTCGCACGGGCGCAAGGAGGCCAGCGACGGCCTGTTCGCCGCCACGCTGGCCAAGCCGCTGCGCCAGAGCCAGCTGTTCGACACGCTGGTACAGCTGCTGGCGCACGAAGTGGCGCCCCGCCCGGCCGCCGCCCCGGCCACGCCGCGCATCGATGCCGGCATGGCCGAACGCCTTCCGTTGCGCATCCTGCTGGCCGAGGACAACGTGGTCAACCAGAAGCTCGCGCTGCGCATCCTGCAGCAGATGGGCTACCGCGCCGACGTGGCCGGCAACGGCATCGAGGCCGTCGAATGCTGCGCGCGCCAGCCCTACGACGTGGTGCTGATGGACGTGCAGATGCCGGAGATGGACGGGCTGGAGGCCACGCGGCGCATCGTCGCGCGCTGGCCGGATGCCGCCAGGCGCCCGCGCATCGTCGCGATGACCGCGAACGCGATGCAGGGCGACCGCGAGGAGTGCCTGGCTGCCGGCATGGACGACTACGTCACCAAGCCGATCCGCGTCGATGCGCTGGTGCAGGCGTTGCTGCTCGCCAAGCCCCGAGCGGAAGCATGAACGACCGCGCGCGCCGGCGCCAGCGGCCCCGTTCGGCGGGGCCGGCGGCGGGCAGCACCGCGCAGGCC
>JAFLDG010000459.1 GCA_017302495.1 Burkholderiales bacterium | reverse complement strand
CGGCCCCGGCCGCGCGCAGCTCGGCCCCGGCGAGGGCGGGCCATGATCGTGCCGGGCCGCCGCCCCGAGGTCGAACATTGCGAGCTGCCGCCCGCCGCCACCCACGCGCGCGGGGGCGCGATCGTCGCCCGGCAGCGGCCGCCCGACGCCGGGACGCGGCGCCAGGCGCTGCGCCGGCTGGTGGGCGCCTGCGGCACGGCCGGGCCGCTGACGGTGCTGCTCGGTGCCTGCGCCGGACCGCCGCGCACCGATTACCACCTGCTGCGCGACCCCGGGCCGGCGCCCGCGCCGGCGGCGGTGCGCAGCGACAAGGTGCTGCTGCTGGCCAGCGGCAGCCCGGCGTCGCTGTACGACACCGAGCGCATGGTCTTCAGCGTCGACGGCTCGAGCCGTTCGTACTTTCAGTTCGGCTACTGGGCGGAGCGGCCGCAGCGCCGGCTGCTGCAGCTGGCCGAGGAGCGGCTCGTCGCCACCGGGGCCTTCCGCGACGTGGCGCTCAGCACCGCCGGCATCCGCGGCGAGCTGCTGCTGACGCTTCGGCTGGAATCGCTGTATCTCGACGACGCCGCCGAGCCGGGGCAGGCACGGCTCGCCTTTGCCGCCGAACTGGTCGACTGGCGCGCACGCCGGCTGCTCGGGCGGCGTCGCTTCGCCCGCGAGGCCGAGGTCCGCGACCACGATGCGGCGGCCTTTGCCGCCGCGGCCAGCGGCGCGCTGGGCGAGCTGCTCGGCGAACTGGCCGCCTGGGTCGCGCCGACAGCGGCCGCCGCCGGCTGAGCCCGCTCAGGGCCGGCTCACGCGGCAGGCGCCGCGCATCAGCGATCCGCGCGGCGCCGGGCACCACCCGGCCGGTGCGGCCCCGCGGTTCGGAAAGCGGCCCGTCAGCGCAGCCGCAGCGGGCCGAACAGGCGCCGCATGCGGCGCCAGGCGGACCAGCCCCACCACAGCGTGCTCGCCAGGCCCAGCATCCGCCGCGGCCGCACGAGCACGATCACCGCCAGCACGCCGAGCGGCCACTGCGGGTTGCGCAGCAGCCACTGCGCGCCGGCGCGCGCGCTGTCGGCCATCGCCAGCGGCGCGCGCAGCGCCTGCGCCTGCTGCCCCCAGTCGGCGCGCAGCCGCCCGCTGCGGGCGATCAGCTCGCCGCGGCGGCGCATCAATTCGTCGTGGCCGGCCACCGGGTTAGTCCTTCGGCGCCAGCGCGTCGCGGTCGCGCGCGAGCTCGGCCGCCGTCGCGGCAAAGGCCGACTCGGCGGCGGCGTGGTTGCGCGCGGCGCGCAGCAGCCACATGCCGCCGCCCAGGAAGCCGAGCGCAAGCACGCCGAGCGCGGCCATGCGGTGCTGCGATTCGATCAGCAGCAGCACGAAGGCCACGGCCAGCAGCAGCCCGACGCCGAGCAGCAGCAGCCCGACCAGCGCGCGCAGCGCGGCACCGATCAGGCGCTGCTTCTCGAGCTCGAGGTCGGTCGCGAACAGCTCGACGCGGGCCTGCGCCAGCCCGACCGTGGTCCCGAGCAGGCGCCGCAGCGCGTCGAACAGACCGGCGGGCGGGGGGGCCACGGCCGGCTCCGCGGGCCGCGTCAGCGACGGCCGATCAGCAGGCCGATGATCAAACCGAAACCGACCGCCGCGCCGATCGCCTTCCACGGGTGCTCGTGCACGTAGTCGTCGGCCGCATGGCCGGCGGCCTTGGCGCGCGCGACCGCGGCGTCCTGCAGGTCGTGCAGCCGCACCTTGGCCTGTGCCAGGCGCTCCTGCATGCGCACGCGAAGCTCGGCCGCACCGGCGCCGGCCTCGCCGGCGGTGATGCGCAGCACCTCCTCGGCGTCGGCGATGACGGTGCGCAGGTCGGTCATCAGCTTCTCGCGCTGGGCGACGCTGGCTTCGCTCATGGGGTCCTCCTTCGGGTGATGTCGCGGGCCATGCTAACAGCCTCCGCGGGCGCGAGGCCAGCCTCAGCCCCGGCCGACGAACGGCATCTTCGTCGCCATCACGTTCATGAACAGCACGTTCGCCGTCAGCGGCAGGTTGGCCATGTGCAGCAGCGAATCGGCGACGTGGCGCACGTCCATCCGGTCCTCGACCTTCAGGCTGCCGTCGGCCTGCGGCACCCCCTGCGCCATGCGCTCGGTCATCTCGGTGGCGGCGTTGCCGATGTCGATCTGGCCGACCGCGATGTCGTACTTGCGGCCGTCGAGCGCGGCCGAACGCGTGAGGCCGCTGACCGCATGCTTGGTCGCCGTGTACGGCGCCGAGTTCGGCCGCGGCGCGTAGGCCGAGATCGAGCCGTTGTTGACGATGCGCCCGCCCATCGGCCGCTGCGCCTTCATGATCCGGAAGGCGTGCTGGATGCACAGGAACACGCCGGTCAGGTTGGTGTCGACCACCGCGCGCCACTGCTCGAGCGACAGCTCCTCGAGCGGCAGCGGCGGTGCGCCGATGCCGGCGTTGTTGAACAGCAGGTCGAGCCGGCCGAAGCGCGTGCGCACCGCGTCGAACAGCGCGGCCACCGCGTCGGGCCGGGTCATGTCGGTCGGCACCGCGAGCGCGCGCTCGGCGATGTCGCCCCACGGGTCGCCGGCCGAGGCGATGGCCGCCTGCAGCGCATCGGCCCGCCGCCCGGCGAAGACCACGCGCCAGCCGTCCTGCAGCAGCCGGACGGCGCAGGCGCGGCCGATGCCGCTGCCGGCGCCGGTGATCAGCGCGATGCGGTCGTGGGGTGTGGTCATGGTCGGCATCTCCTGGAATCAGCGATGCGCAGTCTGCCATCGGCCGTTCCCCGCGGCCACCGGGCTGGGCCCGGTGTCGGTCAGGCCGTGACCAGACCGGCCCACTGCCAGAGCGCGAAGCCGGCCAGCAGCAGCGCCGAGAGGCGGTTCACCCAGGCCATCGCACGCGCGTCGAAGCGAGTGCGCAGCGCGCCGACGCCGGCACTGAGCAGCAGCCACCACAGCGCCGAGCCGACCAGCACGCCGGCGATCATCGTCCACGGCGCGCCGACCGGCGCGCGCGCGCCGAGCGTGCCGAAGACCGCGATGAACGAGAAGATCGTCGCCGGGTTCGACAGCGTGAGCACGAAGGTGCCGGCGAAGCACGCCAGCGCGCCGCCGCCGCGCGCGGGCGCCGCGTCCTGCGCCGGCCGGCTGTGCCAGATGCGCCAGGCCAGCCAGAGCAGGAAAGCGCCGCCGCCGAGCGCCAGCGGCACCCGCGCGCCGACCAGCGCATCGATCACGGCACTGAC
>JAFLDG010000458.1 GCA_017302495.1 Burkholderiales bacterium | reverse complement strand
GATCGCGGTGCCGCTGCGCGGCCGCCTCGGGGTGCTGCACTTCTCGGGCCTGCGGCTCGGCGACGACGAGCTGCTGGTCGTCGCCTCGGCCTGCCGGCTCGGGACGCTGCCGCCGCCGGCCAGCGCGGCAGCGCAGCGCGCCGCCGAGGACGCCGCGCTGTACGACGAGCTGATGCGCGTCAACAACGAGCTGACGAACCTGCAGCGGCAGCTGGCCAAGAGCCACCGCGAGCTGCAGCGGCTGAACGCCGAGAAGAACCGCTGGCTCGGCATCGCCGCGCACGACCTGCGCAGCCCGCTGTCGATCGTGCAGACCTATGCCGAGTTCCTCGAGGCCGAGGCCGGTGCGGCGCTGGGCGCCGAAGCACGCGGTTTCCTCGGCACGATCCGCGAATCGGTCGGCTTCATGCAGCGGCTGGTCGACGACCTGCTCGACGTGGCGCAGATCGAGGCCGGCGGGCTGCAGCTGCAGCGCCAGCCGGCCGACCTCGCCGTGCTGCTCGCGCGCAACGTCGCGCTGAACCGGGTGCTGGCCGCGCGCAAGGGCATCGCGGTCGAGTGCCGGGCCGAGGCGGCCGCCTGGCTGCCGATCGATGCGGCCAAGATCGAGCAGGCGCTGAACAACCTGATCGGCAACGCGGTCAAGTTCTCGCCGCCCGGCTCGACCGTCGCGGTGGCCCTGCGGCAGGACGGCGACGCCTGCTGCGTCAGCGTCGCCGACCAGGGCCCGGGCATCGCCGCCGACGCGCAGGCGCGGCTGTTCCAGCCCTTCGTCACCGCCGGGTCCCGCGCCACCGCCGGCGAGAAGAGCACCGGCCTGGGCCTGGCGATCGTGCGCCGCGTGATCGAAGCCCACGGCGGCCGCATCGGCCTGCGCTCCGCGCCGGGCCGGGGGGCGGTGTTCGAGTTCCGCCTGCCGCTGGCCGAACCGGGGCCGGACCGCGCATGACGCCGGCCGCGCTGATCCTGGTCGTCGACGACACGCCGGTGCTGTTGACCGCCACCGCCCGGCTGCTGACGCAGGCCGGCTACCGCGTGCTGAGCGCCGCCGACGGCGCCGAGGCCTTGCAGATCGCGCGCGCGCAGCACCCGGCGCTGGTGCTGCTGGATTCGTCGCTGCCCGACCTGAGCGGCCCCGAGGTGCTGGCGCGCATCCGCAGCGACCCGGCGCTGCGCTCGACCACGGTGGTGATGCTCAGCGCCAGCCGCACCAGCGCCGAGGACCAGGCCGCGGGCCTGGACACCGGCGCCGACGGCTACCTGGCGCGGCCGATCGGCAACAGCGAGCTGCTGGCGCGCGTGCGCCTGCACCTGCGCCAGCGCGAGCTGATCGAGGCGCTGCGCGCGAGCGAGGAGCGGCAGCGCGCGACCTTCGAGCAGACCGCGGTCGGCATGGCCCACGTCGGCGTCGACGGCCGGCTGCTCGCGGTCAACCGGCGGCTGGGCGAGATCCTGGGCATCGAGCCGGCGGCGCTGGTCGGCCGGCCCTGGCGCGAGCGCATCCATCCGGAAGACCTCGCGCGCGACCGGGCCGAGGTCGCGCGGCTGCTGGCCGGGGCGGCCGAGGCCTGCCGGCTCGAGCACCGCTGCCTGCATCATGATGGTCGGGACGTCTGGGTGGAGACCACCGCCTCGCTGGTGCGCCGGCCCGACGGCCAGCCGGAGTACGTCGTCGCGGTGATGGCCGACATCGGCGCGCGCAAGGCGGCCGAGGCCAAGCTGCTCGGCCTGATGGACGAACAGCGCCGCACCGAAGAGGCGCTGCGCGAGCACGCGGCGCTGCTGTCCAGCGCGCAGCGCATCGCGCGCATGGGCAGCTGGGTGCGCGAGGTCGATTCCGGGCGGCTGCACTGGTCGGACGAGGTCTGCGCGCTGTACGGCATCGCGCCCGGCAGCTTCGGCGGCCGCTACGAGGACTTCCTCGACTTCGTGCTGCCGGAAGACCGGGCGATCCCGCTGCGCGCCCTGCGCGAGGCCGACGACGACCCGGCCGTGCTGGCCATCGAATACCGGGTGCGGCGCGGCGACGGCCAGGTGCGCTGGCTGCAGTCGCGCAGCACCGTCGTCTGCGACGGGGTCGGCAAGCCGCTGCGCCGGCTCGGCATGACGATGGACGTGACCGAGCAGCGCGAGAACGCGCTCGAGCTGCAGCGCCACCGCGACCACCTGGAGGAACTGGTGGCCGAGCGCACGGCCGAGGTCGAGCAGGCGCGGGCGCAGGCCGAGGCGGCCAACGCCGCCAAGACCGAGTTCCTGGCCAACATGAGCCACGAGATCCGCACGCCGATGAACGGCGTGCTCGGCATGCTCGACGTGCTCGAGCAGACGCCGCTCGATGCGCCGCAGGCGGACATGCTGGCGACGATCCGCGAATCGGGGCGCACGCTGCTGGGCCTGATCGACGACATCCTCGACCTGTCGCGCATCGAGTCGGGCCGGCTGCGCATCGAGGCCGGGCCGATGTCGGTGACCGAGGTCGCCGAGGGCGTGGCCGACGCGCTGGCGACGGTGGCCGAGCGCCGGGCGGTGAACCTGACCGTCTTCGTCGACCCCGCGATCCCCGAGGCCGTGCTGGGCGATGCGCTGCGGCTGCGCCAGCTGCTGTTCAACCTGGTCGGCAACGCGATCAAGTTCTGCGGCGGCACCGCGCCCGGCCGGGTCCGGCTGCAGGTGCACGGCCGGGCCGCCGAGGGCCGGCTGCCGCTCGAGCTCAGCTTCAGCGTCGACGACAACGGCATCGGCATGGGCGCGGAGACGATGGCGCGGCTGTTCCAGCCGTTCATGCAGGCCGAGACCTCGACCACGCGGCGCTACGGCGGCTCCGGCCTCGGGCTGGCGATCTGCAAGCGGCTGGCCGACCTGATGCAGGCGACGATCGAGGTCCGCAGCACGCTGGGCGCCGGCTCGACCTTCACGCTGCGGCTGCCGGTGCAGCCCGCGGCGGTGCAGCCGGCGGTGGTGCGGCCGCCACTGCACGGCGTGACTTGCCTGCTGCTGCAGTCGACCGAACTCGATGTCGACGCCATCGCCGCCTACCTGAGCCACGCCGGCGCGCGCGTGCACCGGGTCGCCACCGCCGATGAAGGCGCACGGCTGGCCGAGGGGCTGCGCGGGCCGGTGATCGCGATCCGCGACGCCGGCGGCGCGAGCCCGCGGCAGGCCGCCGCCGCCCTCGGCGCGCCGCAGCTGCGCCACCTGCTGATCACCCGCGGCCGCCGGCGGCGCCCGCGCATCGAAGGCCGCGAT
>JAFLDG010000457.1 GCA_017302495.1 Burkholderiales bacterium | reverse complement strand
CGGCGAGGTCGTCGCCGCTGCGCGCGCCCGCGAACCGGGCTTCGGCGCAGGCGGCCTGCAGCTGCGCGCGCTGCGGCCCGTCGCCGACGAAGACCAGCCGCGCCGACGGCAGCGCGCGCCGCACCTCGCGATAGGCCGCGACCACGACGCCGAGGTTCTTCTCCACCGCGAGCCGGCCGACGCAACCCAGCACCACGTCGTCCGGGCCTGCGCCCCAGCTTCGGCGCAGCGCCTCGCTGCGGCGGGCCGGGCTGAAGTGCACCGTGTCGACGCCGCGCGGCACGACCTGCACGCGCTCGAAGCCCGCGGCCTCGAGCTCGCGGCGCAGCGCTTCGGTGGGTACGAGCGTGCAGGCGGCCTGGTTGTGGAAGCGGCGCAGGTAGGCGACGATCGGCCGCTGCAGCCAGCCGACGCCGTAGTGCGCGCTGTAGGCGTGGAAGTTGGTGCGGAAATCGCTGGTCACCGGGATCGCGAGCCGGCGCGCGGCCTGCAGCGCCGCCCAGCCGAGCGGGCCCTCGGTGGCCACGTGTACCACGTCGGGCCGCGCGCGCGACCACCGCTGTTCGAGCCGGCGCCGGCACGGCAGGCCCATGCGCAGGTGCGGGTAGCCCGGGATCGGCAGACCGGGCACCAGCAGCTCCTGCAGCCGGCCGAGTCCGCCGCCGACGTCGGCGGCGCACTGGCGCGGCCGCACCAGCTGCACGTGATGCCGACGGCCGAGCAGGCCGTCGACGAGCTGGGCCGTCGTCGTCGCGACGCCGTTGATCTCCGGCGGGTAGGTCTCGGTCACGAAGGCGATCCGCAACGCCACCGGCGGCCGTTCGGGCCGCAGCGCCGCCGGGGCCGCCTGTCCGGGATCGAAGAGTTCCACGCCGCGCATCGTCGCCGCCGCCTGCAACAGCACGATGACATCGGCGGTCACGCGCCTTTCACGCAGCAGGTGCAGCATGCCCGCGTCGAAGCCCGTACAGGAGGAGCGCCCATGAACCGGTTCCTGCAGACGCTGCGCACGCAGCGCTGGGACGACCACCGCTACTACCACCGCAGCCGCATCAACCAGAGCCTGCACTTCGTCAGCGCGATCAGCTTCCTGGTCGCCTACGCGCTGCTGTTCGTCGATCCGGCCTGGGCCGCGATCGTCGGCTGGGGCATCGCGATGACGACGCGCCAGGCCGGGCACTTCTTCTTCGAGCCGCGCGGCTTCGACGAAACCAACCAGGTGACCGACGAGTACAAGGAAGCGGTGAAGGTGGGCTACAACCTGCGGCGCAAGATCGTGCTGCTCGCGATCTGGGCCGCGGTGCCGTTGCTGCTGTGGGCCCTGCCGTCGCTCGGCGGGCTGATCGCGCCGGCCGCCGGCCCGGCCGGATTCGTGCACGACGTGGGCATCGCCTGGCTGGCGCTGGGTGCGGCCGGGCTGCTGTTCCGGGTCGGCCAGCTGTGGCAACGCGACGGCGCGGTGCCGGCGCTGGCCTGGGCGACGAAGATCCTGACCGATCCGGTGCACGACATCGTGCTGTACCACAAGGCTCCGCTCGCCCTGCTGCGCGGCGAACTGATCGATCCGATGCCGCACGCGCAGCGGCACTGAGGCCCGCCCGCATCCCGGCGTCGTCGCCATCGTCGAAGGATGCGGGGCGGTGTCGACGCATCAGCCGAAGCGCCGGCGCAGCATCTCCAGCAGCAGGCCGCGGCGGATCGCGCGGCTCGTCAGGCCGGCGCCCTGCCACCACCAGCCGTCGGCCTGCATCTCGCGCGCGGCGGCGACGAACCGGGCGGTCACCGCATCGAAGTCGGCATCGCCGTAGTTGAGGCTGAAGACGATGCGCCCGCTGCCCACCCACGACAACGCGAGCCCCTGCGCGCGCAGATAGAACTGCAGCATCCAGTGGTAGCGCGACGGCAGGTCGTAGAGCACCGTCCAGATGCTGGACAGGTGGGCCGCGCGCACCGGCACGCCGGCCTCGGCGAGCGCGGCATTGAAGCGCGCGGCACGCGCGTTCCAGCGTTCGTCCAGGCCGTGATAGATCGCGGCCGCCTGCGGGCCGTCGAGCCGGTCGAGGAAGGCGCTCATCGCGGCCATCACCGCCGGGTGCGCGTTGAAGGTGCCGCGGGCGAAGCAGATGTCGGCCGGGCGGTCGTCGCGGTAGCGCTTCATCCATTCGCGCCGGCCGCAGACCACGCCCACCGGCAGCCCGCCGCCGAGCGTCTTGCCGTAGGTCACCAGGTCGGCCGGCACGCCGAAGTACTCCTGCGCGCCGCGCCTGGCGAGCCGGAAGCCGGTGAAGACCTCGTCGATGATCAGCGCGATGCCGCCTTCGCTGCAGACCCGGCGCAGCTCGCGCAGCCAGGCGGCATAGGCGGCGCGGTCGGCGCCGGCGCGGCGGCTGGTGCTGTCCACCAGCGCCGAGTCGGCCGGCGCGCCGGCGTTCGGGTGCAGCGCCTGCAGCGGGTTGACCAGCACGCAGGCGATGTCGCGCCGGCTGCGCAACACCTGCAGCGAGCGCTCGTCCATCTCCTTCAGCGTGTAGGTCTCGTGCGGCGGCAGCGGGTTGCCGGGGCCGGGCTGCACGTCGCCCCACCAGCCGTGGTACGCGCCGGCGAAGCGCACCAGGTGCCGCCGCCCGGTGTGGTAGCGCGCCAGCCGCACCGCCTGCATCACCGCCTCGGTGCCGCTCATGTGGAACGACACCTCGTCCAGGCCCGAGATCGCCCGCAGCCGCTCGACGTTCGTCGCCACGCACGGCAGGTAGCTGCCGAGGATCGGGCCGACCGCACGCGCGGCCGCGAAACCCTCGTCCATGCAGGCCTTGTAGAAGTCCACGCCGAAGACGTTGACACCGTAGCTGCCGGTCAGGTCGTGCAGGACGTTGCCGTCCACGTCCTCGATCGTGACGCCGCTCGCGCGCGCGACGAAGCTGCTCGTCTTCAGGTGCGTGCGCACGAACGGGCTGAACGGGAAAGGCACGCGGTAGCGGCCGGTGAACTGCAGGTCCGACAGGCCGGCGCCGGCCTGCGCGGTCATCGCGATGCCGGTCGGGAAGCGCTGCTCGAACAGCGCCGCCAGCCGGAAGAAGCCGGCACGGCGCCGCGCCGCGACCTCGGCCGGCGCGCCGTCGGCGGCGAAGAACTCGGCCTCGTCGTAGGCGTAGCCGGGCACCAGCGCCGCGATCCGC
>JAFLDG010000456.1 GCA_017302495.1 Burkholderiales bacterium | reverse complement strand
CGATGCCGCGCTTCGTGGTCGATTTCACGCGGCCCGGGGCCCCGGCTCGCGGGGTTCCCCCGCGGCCGCGGGGCTGCGCGGCGGGCAGCCGGCGGCGATGCTCGGTACCACCCCAGAAGGAGGCCCGCTCGAGCGCGGGACCGGAGCATGACGAGCAGGATTCGAAACACGTTGGCCGCGGTCGCGTTGGCGGCAAGTGCGCTGGCGCCGGCCGCATCGCAGGCGGCGGTGGTGCGGCTGTCGAGCTGGGCCTATGGCAACAGCTGGAACAACCAGGTCAAGGTCGGCACGCCCGCGCACACCGGCGCGGCCGGCGGCTTCAAGGGTTCGGTCGACTTCGATGCGGGCGAAGAAGCGCAGGGGTGGGTCGATGTCGCCGACCCGGACTTCATCACCTACTGCATCGAGATCACCGAGAGCTTCCACGGCTTCCCGTCGGCGCTGATGGCCGGCTACGAAGTGCGGTCGGCGGCGGCCTACGGCTGGTCGGCGGCGCGCGCCGAACGCATCGGCCGCCTGATGAGCCACGTCGCCGCCGACCCGACGCGGGTCGACCACAAGGACGAATCGACCGCGCTGCAGCTCGCGCTGTGGAACCTGGTCTACGACACCGATGCCGACCTGAGCCTGCTCGCCGGCGACTTTCGGGAGACCGGTTCGTCGACCTTCGAGACCTATGCCGATGCGCTGCTCGCGGCGTCGGCGAACGCGGCCAACCGCTACGAGGTCCATGTGCTGAGCAAGGCCGGCAGCCAGGACTTCCTGCTGCTGCGTCAGGTGCCGGAGCCGGCGACGCTGGCCTTGTGCCTGGCCGCGCTCGGCGGCGTCGGCCTGTCGCGCCGGCGCCGGCGCGCCGATGCCGGGGCCGCCGCCGCGCCGCGTTAGACTCGCGCCGCTTGCACCAGGTGCCTGCCACGCCCGCCCGGCGTGACGGGTTCAACGGGAAGCCGGTGCGGCGGAACGACAGCGTTCCGCCCATTCCGGCGCTGCCCCCGCAACGGTAAGCGAGGAGTTCGCGGCACAGCAGCCACTGGGTGTTGCCACCCGGGAAGGCGCCGCGCGCTTCCGGCTGGCCCCTGTCGACGGGGCCGGTCCGGCACTCGCGAGCCCGGATACCGGCCTGGTGCCAGGGAAGGCGGGTGCTGCGGAGGGCGGCGCCGTCGTGCGCCCGGCCCTCGCGTGCCGGGCGCCACGGCCCGATCGACCTCCGCCGCGCACTGCCCGTGTCGCGACTCGACCCGCACGGAGGGTGCGGTGGCGGAGGTTTCAATGTCCAGGAGTGTTCGGCGCCGGCCCGTGCGGCTGGCGTGGGTGGGTTGGTGTGTGTGGTCGGCGCTGCCGGCCGCGTGGGCGCAGGCGGAAGGCGCGGCGGCGGTGCAGGTGGTCGGAACCCGGGCGCCGTCCGCGCTCGGCAGCGTGGTCGCCGACGTGGTCGTGCTCGACCGCGAACAGCTGCGCGCGACCACCGCCGATTCGGTAGAAGACCTGATCCGCCGCGTCGGCGGCATCCAGCTGTCGCGCAACGGCGGCCCGGGCCAGAACGCGAGCGTGTTCGTCCGCGGCAGCGGCGCGAGCAGCACGCTGGTGCTGGTCGACGGCGTGCGCGTCGGTTCGGCCACGCTCGGCCAGACCGACCTGGCGGCGCTGAGCCTCGGCCTGGTCGACCGCATCGAGATCATGCGCGGGCCCGGCTCGAGCCTGTACGGGGCGGACGCGGTCGGCGGCGTGATCAACATCGTCACCCGCCGCGGTGCCGGTGCGCCCTGGCTGCAGGCCAACCTGCTCGTCGGCACCGAGCGCTCGGCCGAGGGCTACGCGGCGGTCAGCGGCGCGATGGGCGAGTTCGACTACGCGTTCAGCCTGAGCGGCGAAACCAGCGCAGGCGTCTCCGCCGTCGTGCCCGGCGATGCCTTCGGCCTGTACAACCCGGACGCCGACGGCTACGACCGCGTCGGCCTGAACCTGGCCGGCGGCTGGACCTTCGCGCCCGGCCAGCGCGTGGGCCTGAGCTACCTCGCGACCCGGCTGGACGCGCAGTTCGACAGTGCGGAGTACCTGCCGCCGACTTTTGCGCCCGACCCGAGCCCGGACTTCCGCAACAAGCTGACGACGCAGCTCGGCGCGCTCGACTGGCGCGGTGTGTTCTCGCCGCAATGGACGGCCACGCTGCGCGGCTCGTGGCAGAGCGACGCGCTCGACTCCGGCGCGAACCTGATCAGCCGTTACGACACGACGCGCGGGCAGCTGACGGCCCAGGCGACCTGGGCGCCGACGCCCGAGCAGCAGCTGGTCGGCGCGGTCGACTGGCTGCACGAGGCGATCGGCAGCACCGACTACACCGCACCCGACCGCGACAACACCGGCCTCGTGCTCGGCTACACCGGCCGTTTCGAGCCCTTCAGGCTGCAGGCCGACCTGCGCTGGGACCACAACTCGGTCTACGGCGACAACACCACCGGCAAGCTCGGCGCCGCGGTGGATCTGCCGGCGGGCTTCTCGCTGCGCGCGCTGATCGGCAACGCGTTCCGCGCGCCGACCTTCAACGACCTGTACTTCCCCGGCTACGGCGTGCCGACGATCCGGCCCGAGACGTCGCGCAGCATCGAGGCCGGCGCCGGCTACCGGGCCGGCGCCACCACGGTGAACGCGACCTGGTACCGCAACGACGTGTCCGACCTGATCGGCTTCCAGGGCGACCCGGCGCGCTGTCCGCCGGGTTATCCGTTCGGCTGCGCGGACAACACCTCGGAAGCGCGGCTGCAGGGGGTGACCGTGCAGGCGCTGCAGCGGCTCGGGACCTTCGACCTCACGCTCGCGCTGGACTGGCTGAAGGCCACCGACCAGGCCACCGGCCAGCGCCTGCCGCGGCGCGCGTCGAACCAGCAGAGCTTCGCGGTCGACTGGAACGAAGGGCCGTGGCAACTCGGCGGCACGGTCGTGGCCGTCGGCTCGCGGCCCGAGGCCGGCGTCACGCTGAGCGCGTACTGGCTGCTCAACCTGAACGCGCGCTGGCGCTTCGAGCGTGACTGGCAGCTCGAAGCCCGGCTGGACAACACGACCGACCAGGTCTACCAGCCGGTGAAGGATTACCAGGGCGTGGGCCGCCAGATCTGGCTCGGCCTGCGTTACGACGGCAGGGGGCTGTGAGGCCGATCCGCCGTGCCGCTCCGGCCGGCCGCCGATGGCGGCGGCGCGCGGCACGTGCCGGCGCGGCGCTGGGCGCGCTGTTCGCCGCGGCGCTTCGCGCCCG
>JAFLDG010000455.1 GCA_017302495.1 Burkholderiales bacterium | reverse complement strand
CGTGGTGCTGTTCACCTGGCCGTCCAACGGCCAGGCGCTGCCCTTCGCCAGCTACAAGAGCGACCGCGGCGACGCGGCGGGCTCGGCCGGCGCGGTCGGCCGCGCGCTGCTGAAGCTGCGCGACTTCCTGCACGAGGCCGGGCGCGACGCGCGCAGCGCCGACCGCCGCGTGCAGCGGCTGCGCGAGCAGCTGCGCGCGCAGGGCATGCGCGAGAGCGAGGTCGAACGCGCGGTCGCCCAGTTCGAGAGCACCGAGCTGTGCGGCCGCAACCTGCACCTGCTCGCGCACTCGATGGGCAACTACGTGCTGCAGCACGCGCTGCAGCGGCTGTGGGAGTTCAGCCCCGGCAGCACGCTGCCGCGCATCTTCGACCGCGTCTTCCTGTGCGCGGCCGATGTCGACGACGACGTGCTCGAGCCGGGCCAGCCGATGGAGCGGCTGCACCAGCTCGCAAACGCGGTCGCCGTCTACCACAACCCGAACGACAACGCGCTGCGCGTGTCGGACTACACCAAGGCCAACCCCGACCGGCTCGGCCAGCGCGGCGCCGCGCGGCCGCAGCTGCTGCACCAGAAGGCGCTGCAGGTGGATTGCGGTGGGCTCGTCGCCGGGCTCACGCAGCACAGCTACTACACCAACGGCCGCATCGCGCGCGACATCCGGCTCGCGCTGCAGGGCTTCGCGCCCGACGCTCCGGCGCGCGCGCTGACGCGGCTCGCCGCCGCGCCGAACATGTGGCGGTTCTGAACGCCGCCGGTCAGCGGGACGCCGGCGCGGCGTCCTCGCCGACTCGCGTCCCTTCCGGTCGAAACGACGCCTGCCGGCCGTAGTTCGCGCTGTCCGACCGGGCGCTGCGCGCCGCGCGTGCGGCGGCTTCCGCGTAGGGCAAGGGGGTCTGCCGGCGCGCGATCTCGAGCCGCCGCGTCGCCTCGTCCACGCGCACGACATAGCGGCCGAGGTTGTTCGCAGATACATCGCGAACAGGTTGTCGACGTCCTCGTAGGCGCCCGCCTCCCGGCGGAAGTCGCGTGAGAGGACGGAGGGGAAGCGATCGGGCAGGTCCTTGAACGCCACCTTCTCCTCCTCGAGCGGATCGACCCAGCCCGAGCCCGGGTATTTGCGGTAGAGGACCACGTCCAGCCCGTAGCCGCGGGCCGCCCACTGCTGCAGCAGCTTCAGCGCCATCTCGGTGGGGATGTTCGCGCTCAGCGCCGCGGCCAGCCGGCTCCCCGACAGCAGCCCGGCGCTCTCGATGTCGAGCCCGCCGTAGCCGGCGCCGTACTTGAACGCGGCGGCGATCGTCTTGGCGCAGTTCAGGCGCAGGTAGTCGTAGCGGATCTCGCCGATGTGGTACTCCGTACCCCGGGCGCGGCGGTGAAAGTCGTCGTTGATGCGCGCGAAGTAGGCGGCCAGCGCCTGCCGCTCGGCAGCCGGCACGCCATGGACGCGAACACCGACGACCGAGCGCTTGTAGATCTCGCCGAAGTCGAGACCGAACGACGCCTTGTCGCTGACGGTCGAGGCCGTGCCGAACAGGTACTCCTGCTTCGGCACCCGGATCATCAGATCGTCGACGTAGCGATGCGGCGCATGGCCCGGGTCGCGGTCGGCGTAGAAGTTGGCCGAGTAGACGATGTCGTCGTCGGACCGCGGGTCGCGGATGGCCAGGGCCAGGTGCCCCGCCGAGCCGCCCTTGGAGGTGCCGTAGCTGATCAGCAGCTCGAGCTGGTACGGTTCGTCGCGCAACGCGGCGACGACCTCGTCGACGTTGCCGGGCATCGGTCCGCCGGGGGTGCCGAAGTCGGCCGCTGCCGCCACCGGCGACGCGCAGGCCGCGGCCGCGGCCAGCAACCAGGACCCGAATCGCATCGTCGCCTTTCCTCGCGCAGATCCCGAACGCAGCCGTGCCGGGCCTCGGGGGTCTTCGCCGAATCCATGCGCTCGCGCATTCATCCGGGGAACACTCTCTCAGCCGGCCGCGCCGCAGCCGCCGCCACCCGGCGTCTCGATCACGAACACGTCGCCCGGCGCCATCTCGGCCGAACCGATGTGGTCGAGCCGCTCGACGCGGCCCTCGGCGCGCTCGATGCGGTTGATGCCCACCGCACCCGCGGCGCCGCTGTCGATGCCGAAGGCGGGCACGCGCCGGCCGTTGGACAGGATCGACGCGGTCATCGGCTCGAGGAAGCGCACCCGGCGCACCGCGCCGTCGCCGCCGTGCCAGCGGCCGGCGCCGCCGCTGCCGCGGCGGATCGCGTGGCTCTCGAGCCGCACCGGGAAGCGCCATTCCAGCACCTCGGGGTCGGTCAAGCGCGAGTTGGTCATGTGCGTCTGCACCGCGGCGGTGCCGTCGAAGCCGCCCGCCGGCCGGCCGGCGGCGTCGAACAGCCACCCCGCGCCGCTGCCGCCGCTGATCGTCTCGTAGTACTGGTGCGCGGCGTTGCCGAAGGTGAAGTTGCTCATCGTGCACGGGCCGGCGGCCATCACGCCGAGCGCGCCGTACAGCGCGTTCGTCACGCACATGCTGGTCTCGACGTTGCCGGCCACCACCGCCGCCGGCGGCCGCGGGTTCAGCATGCAGCCCTCGGGCACGATGACGTGCAGCGGCTTCAGGCAGCCGGCGTTGAGCGGGATGTCGTCGTCGACCAGGGTGCGGAAGACGTACAGCACCGCGGCCATCGTCACCGCCTTCGGCGCGTTGAAGTTGTTCGGCAGCTGCGCGCTGGTGCCGCTGAAGTCGATGATCGCCTCGCGCCGCACGGCGTCGACCGCGACCTGCACGCGGATCACCGCGCCGTTGTCGAGCTCGAGCGCGAACCGGCCGTCCCGACCCGGCGCCCGGCCGGCCGAAGCCGGGTCGTCGCCCTCGGGGGGCGGCGCGCCCTCGGGCGCGCTCGGGGGCTTCAGGTCCAGCGCGCCGATGACGCGGCGCACCGACGCCTCGCCGTTGTCCTGCACGTGCCGCATGTAGGCGTCCACCGTGTCGCGGCCGACCTGTGCGACCAGGCCGCGCAGCTCCTGCACGCCCTTCTCGTTGGCAGCGATCTGCGCACGCAGGTCGGCGATGGTCTGCTCCGGGTTGCGCGCCGGCCAGGTGCCGGTTGCGAGCTGCGCGCGCAGCTCGGCCTCGCGCAGGCGGCCGGCGCGCACGAGCAGGAAGTTGTCGAAGAGCACGCCCTCCTCGTCG
>JAFLDG010000454.1 GCA_017302495.1 Burkholderiales bacterium | reverse complement strand
GTCCAGGCCTTCGATCACCGGCGCCGAGCCGGGCCGGTCCGGCGTCAGTTCGAGCAGCGGCAGCAGCGGCAGCCGGCTCGGCTCGAGCGTCATCTCGTAGCGCACCGGCGCGCCGAGCAGCTGCGGCGACGCGCCGGCCGGGAGGCCGCCGGGCCGCTCCGGCTGCTGTTTCCATTCGCGACCGTCGAACACGGTCAGCACCGGGCCGCGGAAGTACATCGCCTGCGGCGGCGGCACCCGGTCGCGGAAGCGCAGGCGCAGCGCGACCGAATCGTCGAGAGCCAGCCCGGCGACACCGCCGAGCATCATCGAGCCCGACAGCCCGGTCTTGCCCACCGCATCCTGCGGAATCCCCCACAGCGGCCCGATGCGCGGAAAGAGCACGAACAGCGCGACCATCAGCGGCGCGCCGAGCAGCGCCGCCCGGGCCGCGACCGTGCCGGCGCGCTTCAGCGACGGCGTGCCCACCGGCATGTGCGCCAGCACCAGCGCCGTCAGCAGACCCCAGACCGACAGCAGCATCGCCAGCGCGACCGGGAGCGACTGGTCGTACAGGAAGTTCGTCAGCACCAGGAAGAAGCCGAGCAGGAACACGACCATCGCGTCGCGGCGCACGCGCAGCTCCAGCGTCTTCAGCGCCATCAGCACGACCAGCATCGTCACGCCGGCTTCCTTGCCGAACAGCGTGCGCTCGGTCCACAGCGTCAGCCCGGCCGCGACCCCCAGCACGGTGATCACCAGCCAGCGGCTCGGCAGCGGCGCGCCGGTCAGCGCGAGGACCGCGCGCCAGGCCAGCATCAGCACGGTCAGCGCGATGCACCAGGGCGCCAGGTGGCTCGCGTGCGGCAGCACGGTCCAGCTGATCACGGCGAGCTGGAACAGCGTGTCGCGGGCGTCGCGCGGCAGGTGGCGCCAGCCCGGCCAGGCCGGCAGGCCGATCCGGGGCGCGGCCGTCACCGCCACAGCGCCAGCGCCTTCAGCAGTTCGCGCCGGTGTCCGTCGCCGCGGCCCGGCGCGAGCCGCACGCCGGGCAGGCGCAGGCCGCAGGCCAGGCCCTCGCGGTCGGCCTCGAGCACCCACGCGGTCAGACGCGCCAGGCGTGCATCGGCAGCGCCGGCGCCGGCCGCGTCGTGCCAGTCCAGGTCCAGCTCGCGGCTGCCTTCGGCCGCGGTCTCGCGGCTGACCAGCTCGCCGGTGCGCGCCGCCTTCTTCCAGACCACCTGGCGCAGGCTGTCGCCGCGGCGCCAGGCGCGCACGCCGTCGAGCTCGGCGCCGCTGCCGCGCCGGGCCTGGCGCAGCTCGCTGCCGGCGGCGCGCGCCGTCGGCAACGGCGGCGTCGGCCTCTCCGGCGCGGGCCAGGCCAGGACCTCGCTGGCCGGTCGCCAGATCGACCAGGCGCGGAACAGGCCGAACGGGAACCGGGTCTCGACCACCAGGGCCGGCACCTCATGCCGGCCGCGCCGGGCCGGCACGATCGCGAGCCGTGCGCCCGCCTGGCCCAGCGCCGGGACATCGCACCAGGCATTGCGCTGCTCCTGCTGCCGGTCGTGGAAGTGCAGGCCGACGCCGTGGCGCGTGCCGCCCGGGCTGCTCAGCACGACTTCGAGCGCGGCCGCCTCGCCGGCGAACACCGGCGCCGGCGGCTTCAGCCGCAGCGTCAGCCCGCGCAGCGTGCCGTGCGTCAGCTGGATCGAGACCAGCCCGGCGCCGGCGAGCAGGAAGGTCAGCACGTAGCCGAGGTTGAGCTGGTAGTTGATCGACGCGAGCAGCATGATCAGCAGCGTCGCGGCGAACACCAGCCCGCCCCGGGTCGGCAGGATGTAGATGTTGCGCTGGCCCAGGGTCCAGGTGTCGGTGTGCGGATGGCGCGCCAGCCACCAGTCGCGCCAGCGTTGCCGCGGCGTCGCCCGGGCCGTGCGCCCGGGCCGGGCCGGTTCCTCGCGGGGCAGCGCAGGCGCGTGCACGGGGCCGCGATCAGGGGATCGGCGTCGCCTCGACCAGCGCGCGCACCTGCTCGATCGCGCCGCAGCCGGCACCCGGCACCGGCTGCAGCCGATGCGCGATCGCCTGCGGCAGGATCGCCTGCACGTCGTCCGGCGCGACGTAGTCGCGCTGCGCCATCAGCGCGCGCGCCTTGGCCACGCGCAGCACCGCGATCCCGGCACGCGGGCTCAGGCCCTCGACGAACCACTGGCCCGAGCGCGTCGCCGCGATCAAGGTCTGCAGGTAGTCCAGCAACGCCTCGGACGCGCGCACCGCGCGCACCGCGGCCTGCGCCCGTTGCAGCTCGGCCGGCTGCATCACCGGCTCCAGCCGCGTGATCAGCTCGCGTCGGTCCTCGCCGGCGAGCAGCGCGCGCTCGGCCGCGCGGTCGGGGTAACCGAGCGTGATGCGCAGCAGGAAGCGGTCGAGCTGCGACTCCGGCAACGGGTAGGTGCCGAGCTGCTCGGTCGGGTTCTGCGTCGCGATCACGAAGAACGGCCGCGGCAGCGGGTGCGTCTGGTTGTCGACCGACACCTGCTGCTCCTCCATCGCCTCGAGCAGCGCGCTCTGCGTCTTCGGCCCGGCGCGGTTGATCTCGTCGGCGAGCAGCACCTGCGCGAACACCGGCCCGGGGTGGAAGACGAAGGTCTCGCGCGCGCGCTCGAACACGCTGACGCCGAGCAGGTCCGACGGCATCAGGTCAGCGGTGAACTGCACGCGCGAGAACCTCAGCCCCAGGCACACCGCCAGCGCGTGGGCGAGCGTGGTCTTGCCGACGCCGGGCACGTCCTCGATCAGCAGGTGGCCGCCGGCAAGCAGGCACGCCACGGAGTCCTCGATCTGCGGCCGCTTGCCGACGATGACCCGGTCGATCTGGTCGACCAGCGCCGAAATGCGGCGCGCTACACTGGAATCCATCGCGCTGACCTTAACCGAAATCGGCCCGGCCGACCGTCATGAGCACCGCCTTCTTCAGTCACGCCGAGTGCCGTTTGCACGATATGGGGTCAGGCCACCCGGAGTGCCCGCAGCGGCTCGACGCGATCGGCGACCACCTGCGCGCCACCGGCCTGGACATCGCGCTCGATTTCCACGACGCGCCGCTGGCCACCGAGGCGCAGCTCGAGCGGGCGCATGCCACCGGCTACGTGGTCGAGGTGCTCGACCGGATGCGGCGCGTGCGCGAGCTGGGCGAGCACCATGCGGTCGACCCCGACACGACGATCGCCGCCGGCACGCTGCGCGCGGCGCTGCGCTCGGCCGGCGCCGCGGTGGCGGCGACC
>JAFLDG010000453.1 GCA_017302495.1 Burkholderiales bacterium | reverse complement strand
GCGCTGCACTGCGGGTGGCGGCACGCCGGGCGCGGCACGGCCGGCGTGGCGCGCGAGCCGGCGCCGCGCCGCCGGCGTGTCCGCCGGGGGCAGCAGCGCCGCGCGCAGGCCATGCTCGCTCCAGGCCACGCCGCAGCAGCCGAGTGCGGTGTCGAACAGCTGCCAGCCGCGGCGCTCCATCGGCGCATTCTGCGCCGGCGGTGCGGCCGGCGGCATCGATCGGCTACGCTCCGGCCATGTTCCGCTGGTTCGAGTCCCTCGTCGACCCATACCCCGAAGGCCCGCCGCCGCGCCCGCCGCGCGGCTTCTGGCCCTTCGTCTTCGCCTGCAGCGACGGCCTGCGCGGCTACATCCTCGCGATGACGCTGTTCACCGCCGCGATCGGCGTGTTCGAGGCGCTGCTGTTCGCGATGCTCGGCGAGATCGTCGACTGGCTCGGGCCGGTCGAGCCGGCGCGGTTGTGGGCCGAGCACGGCGCGACGCTGGCGCTGCTCGGCGCGGTGCTGCTGGGCAGCATCGTGCTCGTCGCGCTGCAGACGATGTTCAAGCACCAGGCGATGGCCGGCAACTTCCCGATGCGGCTGCGCTGGAACTTCCACCGCCTGCTGCTCGCGCAGAGCATGCACTTCTACCAGGACGAGTTCGCCGGCCGGATCGCGACCAAGCTGATGCAGACCGCGCTCGCGGTGCGCGACGTCTGGATGATCGTCGCCGACATCCTGGTCTTCGTGACCATCTACTTCGTCACGATGGTCGCGATCGTCGGCGGTTTCGACGCGCGGCTGCTGCTGCCCTTCGTCGCCTGGGTCGCGCTGTACCTGGCCGCACTCCGGTACTTCGTGCCGCGGCTGGCGCGCACGGCGCAGGCCCAGGCCGACGCGCGCTCGCTGATGACCGGCCGCATCACCGACGCCTACACCAACATCGCGACCGTCAAGCTGTTCTCGCACGCCGGGCGCGAGGCCGGTTACGCGCGTTCGGCGATGCGCGAGTTCCTGGCCACCGTCTACGCGCAGATGCGGCTGGTCAGCGGCTTCGAGATCGTCAACCACGCGCTCGGCATCGCGCTCATCGGCGCCACCGCCGGCGCGACGCTGTGGCTGTGGGCGCAGGGCCAGGTCGGCGTCGGCGCGGTCGCGGCCGCGTCGGCGATGGCGCTGCGGCTGAACGGCATCTCGCACTGGGTGATGTGGGAGATGGCGAGCCTGTTCGAGCATGTCGGCACGGTGCAGGACGGCATCCTGACGCTGTCGCGGCCGCAGGCGGTGGTCGACCGCCCGGGCGCGGTGCCGCTGCAGGTGAGCCGCGGCGAGCTGCGCTTCGAGGCGGTGGGCTTCCGCTACGGCGCGGCCGACGCGCCGCGCGTCGTCGACGGCCTGACGCTGCACGTGCGCCCCGGCGAGAAGATCGGCCTGGTCGGCCGCTCGGGCGCCGGCAAGAGCACGATCGTCAACCTGCTGCTGCGCTTCTACGACGTCGAGTCCGGCCGGATCCTGATCGACGGCCAGGACATCGCCGCCGTGACCCAGGAGTCCCTGCGTGCGCAGATCGGCATGGTCACGCAGGACACCTCGCTGCTGCACCGCTCGGTGCGCGACAACATCGTCTACGGCCGGCCCGACGCGACCGAGGACGCGATCCGCCGCGCCGCCGGGCGCGCCGAAGCGGACGACTTCATCGCCGGCCTGGCCGACCCGAAGGGCCGGCGCGGCTACGACGCGCATGTCGGCGAGCGCGGCGTCAAGCTCTCCGGCGGCCAGCGCCAGCGCATCGCGATCGCCCGCGTGATGCTGAAGGACGCGCCGATCCTGCTGCTCGACGAGGCGACGAGCGCGCTCGACAGCGAGGTCGAGGCCGCGATCCAGGCCAGCCTGTACCGGCTGATGGAGGGCAAGACCGTGGTCGCGATCGCGCACCGGCTGTCGACGATCGCGGCGATGGACCGGCTGATCGTGCTCGACCGCGGCCGCATCGTCGAGGAGGGCGACCACCGCAGCCTGCTCGCGCGCGGCGGGCTGTACGCGCGGCTGTGGGCGCACCAGAGCGGCGGCTTCCTGGTCGACGACGACGAGGCCGACGACGCGCCGGCCGAAGCGGTGGTCGAGGCGCGCCGGGCCGAGCCGGCGATGCCGGTGCCGCCGGCCTTCCGCTGAGCGGCAGCCGGACCCGGCGCGGCCTGGCCCGGTCGCCGGCCGGCAATAAGCCACGCGGCGCGCGCCGCCGCCCCCGACGCCCGGCCCGGGGCCGCTCAAGCGCCGTCGGCGCCTGCCGAAATGCCGACGACGCCGTGCCGGCGCCGCCGCGGCGGCCGGCCGCGCCGCGCCGCCCGATGCAACTCGCCCTTCCCCTGCTGCAGGCCCGGACCTGGCTGCTCGGCACCGACCGCCGGCAGCGCATCCGCCTGCGCCGCACGCTGATCGCCTCCGGCGTGTACGGGCTGGCGGCGGTCGGCCAGTGGTGGGCGGCGCGGATCGGCCTGGCCGACCCGGCCCACGCGCGGGTGCTGATCCCGTGCCTGGCGCCGGGGCTGTTCGGCTTCTACCTGCTGCTGCGCAGCGGCGCGACGCTGGGCCTGCGCGACCCGGCGCTGACGCTGCCGCAGATGCTGTTCGCGATCGTCGCGCTGGCCGCGGCCTACACGATCAACCCGCCGCTGCGCGGGATGCTGCTGATGCTGGTCGCGCTGATGCTCGTGTTCTCCGCCTTCACGCTGCAGCCGAGGGCCTCGCGCGCGCTCGGCGGCTTCGCGGTGCTGGTGCTCGGCGCGGTGATGTTCGTGATGGCGCGGCTCGCGCCGCAGGCCTTCGACCCGACGATCGAATTGATCCACTTCGCGTTCGCCGCGGGCGCGCTGCCGGCGATCGCGCTGCTCGCCGGTGACCTGTCGTCGATGCGGACCCGGCTGCAGCTGCAGAAGGCCGAGCTGGAGGACGCGATCGAGCGCATCCACGAGCTCGCCACGCGCGATGACCTGACCGGCCTGATCAACCGCCGGCACATGGCCGAGCTGGCCGAGAGGGAGCGCCGGCGCGCGCTGCGGCGCGGCCTGGCGCCGTGCCTGTGCCTGGTCGACGTCGACCACTTCAAGCGCATCAACGACCGCCACGGCCATGCCGCCGGCGACGAGGCGCTGCGCGTCTTCGCCCGCCACGCGGCGGCGGCGCTGCGCGAGACCGACGTGCTCGCGCGCTGGGGCGGCGAGGAGTTCCTCGTGCTGCTGCCCGACACCCCGCCGCACGAGGCGCGGCAGGGCTTCGAGCGGCTGCGCCGGCTGCTC
>JAFLDG010000452.1 GCA_017302495.1 Burkholderiales bacterium | reverse complement strand
CGAAGCTCACGATCCGCGGCGGCACCGGCTTCGGTCCGCGCGGCTTGCGCGCAGCCGGCAGCGGCGTGCCCAGTTCGCGCACGACCGGGTCGTCGCGGTTCAGCACGCGCACCGTGTGCGGGCCGAAGATGCGCGCCTTGGCCGCGGCATAGGCGGCCATGTCGCCGTGCCAGTCGAGGTGGTCCTGGGTCAGGTTCAGCACCGCGGCCGCGTCGGGCTCGAAGCCTTCGCTGCCGTCGAGCTGGAAGCTCGACAGCTCGAGCACCCAGACCTCGGGCAGCGGCTCATCGGCCTCGAGCGCGGCGGCCAGCGTGTCGAGCAGCGTCGGCCCGATGTTGCCGGCGCTGGCCACGCGCCGGCCCGTGCGCGCGACCAGCTTCGCCGCGAGCGCGGTGGTCGTCGTCTTGCCGTTGGTGCCGGTGACCGCGAGCAGCTGCGGCGCATAACCGCGCTCGGCGCGCAGCGCGGCCAGCGCCTCGGTGAACAGCGCGAGTTCGCCTTGGACGACGACGCCGCGCGTGCGTGCGGCCTGCAGCAGCGGCGCGATGGCCGGGTCGTGCGGCGCGAGCCCCGGGCTCTTCAGCAGGCGCTGCACGCCGGCGAGCGCCGTCTCGTCGAGCGCACCGTCGATGCGTTGCGCCTGCGGCACCGCTTCGCGCAGCGCACCGGCCTGCGGCGGCTCGGCGCGCGAATCCCACCAGCGCACCGCGGCGCCGTGCGCGGCACACCAGCGCGCCATCGCCAGCCCCGAGTGGCCGAGGCCGAGCACCAGCACGGTCTGACCGTCGAGGCCGTTCATCGCAGCTTCAGGCTCGCCAGCCCGACCAGGCACAGCAGCATCGTGATGATCCAGAAGCGCACCACCACCTGCGTCTCGGTCCAGCCGGACTTCTCGAAGTGGTGGTGCAGCGGCGCCATCTTCAGGATCCGCCGGCCGGTGCCGGTGAGGCGCTTCGTGTACTTGAACCAGGCCACCTGGCCCATCACCGACAGCGCCTCGACGACGAAGATGCCGCCCATGATGCCGAGCACGATCTCCTGGCGCGTGATGACCGCGATCGTGCCGAGCGCGCCGCCGAGCGCGAGCGCGCCGACGTCGCCCATGAAGACCTGCGCCGGATGGGTGTTGAACCACAGGAACGCCAGCCCGGCGCCGGCCAGCGCCGCGCAGAAGATCAGCAGCTCGCCGGCGCCGGGGATGTACGGGAACAGCAGGTAGCGCGAATACACCGAGCTGCCGACGACGTACGCGAAGATGCCGAGCGCGCTGCCCACCATCACCACCGGCATGATCGCCAGCCCGTCGAGGCCGTCGGTCAGGTTGACCGCGTTGCTCGCGCCGACGATCACGAAGTAGGTCAGCGCGATGAAGCCGAACACGCCGAGCGGATAGCTGACCGTCTTGAAGAACGGCACCATCAGGTCGGCCTTCGGCGGCAGCTCGTTCGAGAAGCCGCTGCCGACCCAGCGCAGGAACAGCTCCAGCACGCGCAGATTGCTGGTCTCGGACACGCTGAACGCCAGGTACAGCGCGGCCAGCAGCCCGATCACCGACTGCCACAGGTACTTCTCGCCGGACGGCATGCCCTCCGGGTTCTTCTGCACGACCTTGCGCCAGTCGTCGACCCAGCCGATCGCGCCGAAGCCGAAGGTCACGACCATCACGATCCAGACGAAGCGGTTGCTCCAGTCGAACCACAGCAGCGTCGCGACCGCGATGCCGATCAGGATCAGCACGCCGCCCATCGTCGGCGTGCCGGTCTTGGCCAGGTGCGTCTGCATCGCGTACTCGCGCACCGGCTGGCCGATCTTCAGCGCGGCCAGGCGCCGGATCACCCACGGCCCGAAGCTCAGCCCGATCAGCAGCGCGGTCAGCGCCGCCATCACCGCGCGGAAGGTGATGTACTGGAAGACGCGCAGGAAGCTCAGGTCCTCCGGATAGCGGGCGAGCAGCCACTGGCTCAGGCTGAGCAGCATCAGGCGCCCTCCGGCGGTTCGGTCGGCCCCGCGGTCGCGGACCCCGGGAACGGCTGGTCGCCGCCCGCGAGCAGCGCGCGCACGACCCGCTCCAGGCGCATGAAGCGCGAGCCCTTGACCAGCGCCGACGCCGCCGCCGGCCCTTGCGGCAGTGCCGCGAGCAGCGCGTCGACGTCGGCGAAGCGGCCCGCGCCCGCGCCGTAGGCCGCGGCCGCGTCGCGGCAGGCCGTGCCCGCGGCCCAGACCTGCTCGATGCCGCGTGTGCGCGCATAGGCGCCGACCTCGGCGTGGAAGGCCGGCCCCTGCGTGCCGACCTCGCCCATGTCGCCGAGCAGCAGCCAGCGCGGACCGGGCAGCCCGGCGAGCAGGTCGATCGCCGCGCGCACCGAGTCCGGATTGGCGTTGTAGCTGTCGTCGACCAGCGTCAGCGTGCGCCCGCCGCGCTGCAGCCGGTGCAACCGGTTGCGCCCGGCCACCGGCTCGAACGTGGCGATGCCGGCGGCGACGGCGTCGAGCGCCACGCCGGCGGCGAGCGCGCCGGCGGTCGCGGCGAGCGCGTTGTGCACGTTGTGCGCGCCCGGCATGCGCAGCACGGTGTCGATCGCGCCGGCGGGGGTGCGCAGCGCGAGTGCCCAGTGCGCGCCGGACCACTGCGCATCCGCGCCGACCTCGGCCGACCCATCGCGCGCGAAGCAAAGGCAACGGCGCGTGCCGGCCAGGCCGCGCCACAGCGGCGCGAACGGATCGTCGGCCGGGAAGACCGCGACGCCGTCGGCCGGCAGGGCTTCGATCACCGCGCCGTTCTCGCGCGCCGAGGCCTCGACGGTGGCCATGAACTCCTGGTGCTCGCGCTGCGCGTTGTTCACCAGCGCGACCGTCGGCGCCGCGATCGCCGCGAGCTGGGCGATCTCGCCCGGGTGGTTCATGCCGAGCTCGACCACGCCGGCGCGGTGCGTCGCCCGCAGCCGCAGCAGCGTCAGCGGCAGGCCGATGTGGTTGTTCAGGTTGCCCCGGGTCGCGAACGCGGCGTCGCCGTGCGCGGCCCGCAGGATCGAAGCGATCATCTGCGTGACCGTGGTCTTGCCGTTGCTGCCGGTGACCGCGACCAGCGGCAGGCGAAAGCGCGCGCGCCAGGCCGCGGCCAGCCGCTGCAGCGCGGCCAGCGCATCGGGCACCTGCAGCCCCGGCAGGCCGGCTTCGGCCAGCCCGCGTTCGGCGAGTGCCGCC
>JAFLDG010000451.1 GCA_017302495.1 Burkholderiales bacterium | reverse complement strand
TCTTCGCCGGCCTGCTGGCGCTGCGCCATCGGGCGCCGCCGTCGGTGGCGACGCCGGCGGCGCGCGGAACCTGAACCAGGGGCGGCCGAGGCCGCGGCGGGTGGTTTGCTTCAGGCGCGGGCCGGCTGCAGGCCGCCGACGATGCGGCGGGCCGGCGCGGCGGCGCGGCCGTAGCGGTCGATCGTCAGGCCGTCGAGGCTGATCGCCGGCTCGCGGCCGCCGATCAGGTCGGCCATCAGGCGGCCGGTGCCCGCGGCCATCGTCCAGCCGAGCGTGCCGTGGCCGGTGGCCAGGAACAGGTTCGCGATCGGGGTGCCGCCGACGATCGGTGTGCCGTCCGGCGTCATCGGCCGCAGGCCGGTCCAGAACTCGGCGCGGGCGACGTCGCCGCCGTGCGGGAACAGGTCGGTCACGACATGCTCGAGCGTGCGCCGGCGCGCGTCCGACAGGCTCAGGTCGTAGCCCGACAGCTGCGCGGTGCCGCCGACGCGGATGCGGTCGCCGAGCCGCGTCACCGCGACCTTGTGCGTCTCGTCCATGATCGTCGATTCCGGCGCGCACGACGCGTCGGTGATCGGCACCGTGATCGAGTAGCCCTTGACCGGGTAGACCGGCACGCGCAGGCCGAGCGGCGCGAGCATGCGCGTCGAATGGCTGCCGAGCGCGAGCACGACCTGGTCGGCCTCGAGCAGCCCGGCGCCGGTGCGCACACCGCCGATGCGGCCGCCGCTCGACTCCAGGCCCTGGATGTCGACGCCGAAGCGGAAGCGCACGCCGAGCTGCGCCGCCATCGCCGCCAGGTTCTGCGTGAACTTGAAGCAGTCGCCGGTCTCGTCGCCGGGCAGGCGCAGCGCGCCGACGAACTTGTGCTGCGTGGCTGCGAGGCCGGGTTCGACCGCGACGAAGCCGGCACGGTCCAGCACCTCGAAGGGCACGCCCGAGGCCTTCAGGATCTCGATGTCCTTGGCCACGCCGTCGAGCTGCTGCTGGGTGCGGAACAGCTGCAGCGTGCCCTGCGTGCGCTCGTCGTAGGCGATGCCGGTCTCGGCGCGCAACTCGCGCAGCACGTCGCGGCTGTATTCGGCCAGGCGCACCATGCGCTCCTTGTTGACGCGGTACGCGCCCTCGGTGCAGTTGCCCAGCATCTGCAGGCACCAGCGCCACAGCGCCGGGTCCAGGCTCGGCTTGATGACGAGTGGGCGGTGGCGCATCAGCAGCCACTTCAGCGCCTTCAGCGGCACGCCGGGGCCGGCCCACGGGGCGGAGTAGCCCGGCGAGACCTCGCCGGCGTTGGCGTAGCTGGTCTCGAGCGCCGGGCCGGCCTGGCGGTCGACCACCGTCACCTCGTGGCCGTCGCGGGCGAGGTAGTACGCCACAGAGGTTCCGATCACACCGCTGCCGAGCACCAGAACACGCATCGCCATCCCCAACTGCGCGCGAAGGCGCGCATGGCGGGTTGGAACGCACGGGCCGTGCCAGGAGCAGAAATTCCTTTCGAATCAGGCACTTGGCGATCGCGAGTCCTCCCTGCCCGATGCGTGGATGTCTCGGAATCGATACACGGTGCCCATCCGGCTCGCGGAACGACCGGAAAAATCATGTATCGACAATGACTTGGGAGAGTTGTACGGTGTTCGATACACTGTCATGAATTTCATACGACCGGCATGCGCATCGACGTCCATTTCGCCGACCGCGTCGGCATCGCGCAGGAGATCCTGGCCAAGCTGGCCCGGCGTGCACTGAACGTGTCCGCGGTCGAGGTCGAGCCGCCGCATGTCTACATCGAGGCGCCGGCGCTCGATGCGGCCGGCCTGGACCAGCTGCGCGCCGAGCTGATGCAGGTGGCCGGGGTGCGCGCGGTCGACGAGCTGGCGATGCTGCCGGGCGCTCGCCGGCGGCTGTACCTGGATGCGCTGCTCGCGTCGCTGCAGGATCCGGTGCTCGCGGTCGACGCCGACGGCGTGGTGGCCGTGGCGAATGCGGCCGCGGTCGCGGCGAGCGCGCGGCCCGAGGGCGACCTGGTCGGCCTGCCGCTCGCCGCGCTGTTCGGCGATGCGGCGGCGGCGGAGATCGGCGCCACCGGCGCGGAACGCACGCCCGCGCGCGAGGTCCCCTTCGGCGGCCACACCTTCCTCTGCGAACGCCTCGCGCTGCACGACCCGGCCGGCGGCGTCGCCGGTGCGGTGCTGACCCTGCACGCGCCGCACCGCCTCGGCGAACGGCTGAGTGCGCTGCAGCACCACGAGGCCGGCGGCTTCGACGCGATCCTCGGCGACTCGGCGCCGATGCGCCAGCTCAAGGCGCGCGCCGCGCGCATGGCCCAGGTCGACGCGCCGCTGCTGATCCGCGGCGAGACCGGCACCGGCAAGGAGCTGGTCGCGCACGCCTGCCACGAGGGCAGCCGGCGCCGCGGGCAGCCGTTCTTCACGCTGAACTGCGCGGCGCTGCCCGAGAGCCTGGCCGAGAGCGAGCTGTTCGGCTACGCCCCGGGCGCTTTCACCGGCGCGCTGCGCGGCGGCAAGCCCGGGCTGCTGGAGCTGGCCGACCGCGGCACCGTGTTCCTGGACGAGGTCGGCGAGCTGTCGCCGTACCTGCAGGCCAAGCTGCTGCGCTTCCTGAACGACGGCAGCTTCCGCCGCGTCGGCGGCGACCGCGAGCTGAAGGCCGACGTGCGCATCGTCAGCGCGACCCACCGGCCGCTCGAGCAGATGGTGATCGAGGGCACCTTCCGCCAGGACCTGCTGTTCCGGCTCGACGTGCTGCAGCTGCAGTTGCCGCCGCTGCGCGAGCGGGCCGACGACATCGTGCCGCTGGCCGAGTTCTTCCTCGAGCGCGCCTGCGCCCAGACCGGCCGGCCGCGCGCCCGACTGTCCGCCGCGGCACGCGCGGCGCTGCGCGCCAACCGCTGGCCGGGCAACGTGCGCCAGCTGCAGAACGTGATCTTCCGCGCAGTGACGATGAGCGAGGCCCTGGTCATCGACGTGGACGACCTGGAGCTGGCCGGCGCCGCGGCCGCGGCCGCGGCGCGTTCGCCCGGCAGCGATGCCGCCGCCGCGGACCCGGCAGAGGCGCCCGGCACGCTCGACGAAGCCGTGGCCGCGTTCGAGAAGGCGCTGCTGCAGCGGCTCTACCCGCAGTACCCGTCGACCCGCCGGCTCGCCGAACGGCTAGGCCTGTCGCACTCCGCGGTCGCGCAGCGGCTGCGCCGCTACGGCATCGGCAACGGCTGATCGGGCCCGCGAACTCCGCGCGCGCTCGCGCCGGGCTGCGGCGTC
>JAFLDG010000450.1 GCA_017302495.1 Burkholderiales bacterium | reverse complement strand
TTATGGGCTTTCTCAATTACTTTGTCAAAGTCTTCTTCTTGACCTACATCGGCTAGATAAGCCACGATCGGCACTTGATATTTTTCTTTGAGCCAGGTGAGAATGCAGCTAGGAGCACCGCCGCCAGCGGCGGCTTGACCTCGCTGCGTCCGGCGTCGAAGCCGAAGGGCTGCGGCACTTCGATCGCGAGCGGCCCGTTGCGCCGCTGCGCGATCAGCACCGGCGTGCCCTCGAACCACGATTGCAGCCACTGCCGCTCGGTCGTCAGCGCCGAAGCAGCGCCGGCGCGCTGCTCGCCTTCGGTGCGCCGCGTCGGCGGCGGCGCGGCGGGGCCGACCGCGCCGCCCGGGGCGACCGGGGCGACCGCGGCGCAGCCGCCGAGCGCGACGGCGACGAGGACGAGTCCGGTGCGGCGATCCATGCAGGGCGAGCGTAGCTTCGAACGGCGCCGCAGCGGTGAGCGATTGCAACCGGCGCAGCAGCCGGCGCCGGGCCGCGGCCGCCACGACCGACGCGGCCGGCACCGTTGCTGCCGCCGAGCCCGAGCGCGCCCGGGCGATCAGCGGCCCCCCGCCATCAGCACGATGCGCTGGATCGTCCAGAACGCGCCGAGCGAGCCGACGACGTACGCCGGCAGCAACGCCAGCGACGCCGGCCAGCGCACCCGCAGCGCCTCGAGGGCGCGGGCTGCCGAGAGCGCCAGAGCGACGAAGGCGAGCTGGCCGACCTCGACGCCGGCGTTGAACATCAGCAGCGCGAGCGCAATCTCGCCGCGTGGCAGCCCGATCTGGGCCAGCCCGCCGGCAAAGCCGAAGCCGTGCAGCAGGCCGAAGGCGAACGCGACGACCCACGGATGGCGGATCGTGAAGCTCGTGCCGCCGCGCCCGGCGCGCACGATCTCCGGGCCGAGGAACAGGATCGACAGCGCGATCGCCGCTTCGAGCGGCGGCACCGGCACGTCGACGAGGCCGAGCGTCGCCAGCGTCAGCGTCAGGCTGTGCGCGACGGTGAACGCGGTGATGGTCTTGACCAGCATCCAGCGCGAGCGCACGAGCGCGAGCAACCCCAGCACGAACAGCAGGTGGTCGAAGCCGAGCAGGATGTGCCCGATGCCCTGGGCGAAGAACACGCCGGCGGTGGCCCACGCGCCGCGCGGCGGCGCGATCTCGAACCAGGCTCGGCCGGGGCGCACGATCTCGGTTGAGCTGCTGCCGTCGAGCCGCTGCACGCGCACCAGCACGTCGGTGATCGTGAACTGCAACCCGGGGAAGTCGATGCGCCGGCCGGCGAGGCCCTGCGCGCCGGCGTCGATCACGCGCCGCTCGAGCAGCGAGTCGGCCAGCTCCTGCACCCTCGGTTCTTCGACGTTCCTCAGGTCCTGCGGCAGCTTCAGCGCCACCGGCAGCCGCATGCCGGCGAGGACCGGCGTGCGCCACAGCAGCTCGTAACGGCCGGGCGCGGTTTCCTTCAGCTCCAGGTACGCGGGCCGCGACTCGTGCGCCGCCGCCGGCTGCCACGGCGCCAGCGCCGCGAGCAGCAGCAGCACGGCCAGGCGCCAGAGGCTCATCGCGGGTCCGCGGCCTTGGGCGCCGCGGCTTCGGGCGGCCCGGGCAGCAGCACCGTGTACTTCGCGCGCAGGTCCTGGTAGGCCTTGCGCCAGGCCTGCGCCTTCTGCTCCGCGAGCCAGGCCTGCTTGACCTCGCCCTCGACCGCCTCGAAAGCCGGCACGCGGCCGGGCACCACGGTGTCGACGAACACCAGATGCCAGCCGAGGCCGGACGCGACCGGCCCTTGCCACGTGCCCGGCGGCAGCCGGGCGACGGCCTGCGCGAAAGCCGGGCCGAACTCCTTGGCCAGGAACTCGGGCGTGCGGTCGCGGTAATGGTCCTGGAACATGAAGGCGTCGGCCAGCGTGGCGGCGAGCGGCGCGTCCTGCGGCTGGCCGGCGAGCCTTTCCAGCGCCGCCTGCGCGTCGGCCTGCGCCCGCGCGCCGCGCCGGTCGGTCGAGAAGTACAGGTGGCGCAAGCTCAAGCGCGGCGGCTGCGCGAAGCGCTCGCGTCGGGCGTCGAACCAGCGCCGCAGCTCGTCGGCCGACGGCTCGCGCGCCGCGGCCACGTCCTCGGCCAGGAATTGCATCTTCTGCGCCATGCGACGCTTGACGATCTCGTCGTCCTTGTCCAGGCCCAGCGCCAGCGCCTCGCGGTACAGCACCTCCTGCTGCACCTTGTTCTCGACCAGCTGCCGCAGTTCCTGCGGCGTCGGCGGCCGGCGCCATTGCGACTGGAACAGCTGCACGAGCTGGTTCAGCTCGTCGAGCGACAGGCGGATCTCGTGCGACGACGCCGGCCGGTCGCGGCCGGCCGGCCACAGGCTGTACAAGCCGAAGAGCAGGGCGCCGAGCAGCACGAAGTGCAGCAGCGGTTCGTGCAGCAGGCGCTTCATCGCAGCGCGGCGCCTTCCGCGCCGCCGGGGCTGCGGCGCAGGTACTGCACGATCTGCGCGCGCGAGGCGAAGTGCTGCGGCACGCCCGAGTTCAGCAGCGCGGTGTACGCGGGCACCGCGTCCCAGACCTGCCAGGCCGCGAGGTCGGTGGCCACGAGGCCGGCGAGCGACGGGTTCGCCTGCATGAAGACGCGGTACGCGGCGATCACCCGCTCGCGCGGGACCGCCGCGTTCGCGTGGCCCTGCACGCTCGAGGCCAGCAGCGCCGCCTGGACCTCGCGCGACGAGCGCTGCGCATCGCGCAGGTAGGTCGCTTCGACCCAATCCATCCTCGCCGGGCCGCGCAATTGCAGATCGGCGGCGATCAGCGGGCCGAGGTTCGTCGCATCGCCGGCCTTCGCCGCGGCGTCCAGCCGCCGTTCGAGAAGGTCGGCATCGCCGGCATTGCCGGCGATGCCGAGCAGCAGCAGGTACACCGGCTCGCGCGCCGCCAGCGCCGGATCGGCCAGCCAGGTGCGCAGCCTCGCGGCGCGGATGTGCGGCCGTGCGGCCAGCATCGCCGCATACGGCGCGCTGGCGACCTCCTGGTAGGCCATCTGCGCGATCAGCGGCTCGGCATGCTCGAGCCAGGGCAGCATCAGCACCACCCGCGCTGCCCAGTCGGCGGCGTCGCGCTGCGCGATCGGCTTGCCGGCGGCGAGCTGGCGCAGCGTGCCGGCATGCTCGGCACCGAGGCTGCCGACCAGCGTCCACACCGGCGACTCGCCGCTGCGCATCAGCACCCACGGCTTGCGGCCGGGGCCTTCGGTCGTCACGGGTCC
>JAFLDG010000045.1 GCA_017302495.1 Burkholderiales bacterium | reverse complement strand
CAAACACAATTGTTAATTGCTCATTTTTGAGACTCGACTGTGTCGAGTCGAAATCAGGCTTAGACGGACTAATTGTTAGGTCACTTCGCGGCGGCCGCGGCGCGGTGCACGGCCACCGGCTGCCCGGGCTTGAGCTTCGCGGCGCCGGCGACATCGTCGGCGCGCGCCTCGACCATGAACACCAGCCGCGTGCGCTGCTCGTTCGAGTAGATCACCGGCGGCGTGTACTCGGCGCGGGTGGCGACGAAGCTCACGCGCGCGGCGATCGGCGCGCCGCAGCCGTCGCAGTGGATGAGCACCGGCTCGCCCAGGCGCAGCGCGCCGAACTCGGCCTCGGGCACGAAGAAGCGCGCCTTGACCTTGGCCGTCGGCAGCAGCGCGAGCACCGGCTGGCCGGCGGCCACGACCTCGCCGGCGCGGAAGTAGGTGTCGGCGACGACGCCCGCGGCCGGCGCCGCGACCCGCGCCTGCTGCTCGCGCCACTCCAGGCCGCGCAGCGCCGAACTCGCGGCCTGCGCCTGCGCCGCCGCGGCGAGCTGCTGGTCGCTGCGCGCCGGCAGCCGCGCGACCGCGAGCTGCGCGTCGAGCGAGGCGACCAGCGCGTCGGCCTGCGCGAGCGCCGAGCGCGCGTCGTCGAGCCGCTGCGCCGAGACGAACTGCTTCGCGTACAGGTCCTGCACGCGGGTCAGCTCCGAGCGCGCCAGCGCCGCCTGCGCCGCCGCCTGCGCCCGCTGCGCGCGCACGACCGCGATCTCGTCCGGCCGCCGGCCCTTCGTCGCATCCGCCGCCTGCGCCTGCGCGCCGCGCAGCTGGGCCTGCGCCTCGTCGCGCGCCGCCTGTTCGGGCACCGCGTCGAGCGTGAACAGCAGCGCGCCGGGCGCCACCGCGTCGCCGTCGCGCACCGCCAACGTCGCGATCCTGCCGCCGACCGCGGCCGACAGATGCAGGTACTCGCCTTCGACGTAGCCGGCCCAGCCCGGGGCCGGCTTCTCGCCACAGCCCGTGGCGAGAAGCAGCGCCAGCGCGCCGGCGCCGAGCCGCCACGCGGCGCCATGCGACCGGCGCTGCCGCGCAGTGGGCATCGACTCAGCCACCCGACGCCCCTCGCGGCGCTCGGGGCACCCGCTTGCGGGCGCCCGCCGCGCCGATACGGCGAACGCGCGCCCGCCGGCCGGCACCGAGCGCGGCCAGCACGCGGTCGACCCGGTCGGCAATCGCCGACTCGGCCAGCACCTGCGCCTGCACCGCCCGCGCCGACACCGCCGGCCCGACGCCGATGTCGGCCGCCACCGGCGCGATGAACATCGGCGCCACCACCGCACCCATCACGAACACGAAGCGCTGCAGCGGCGGCATTGGGTCGAGCGCTCCGTCGGCCTCGGCCTGCTGCATCAGCCCGGTCAGCAGCCCCAGATGCCGCGGCGCATTGGCGCGCACGAACGCGCGCGCAACCGGTTCGCCGGCCGCGGCGTCGGCCCAGACGCGGGCCGCGAACGGCCGCTGCTCGCGCAGGAAGGCGCCGAGCGCGAGCAGCGCCTCGCGCAGCCGCCCCAGCGCCGGGCCGCCCGCGCCGGCCGGCGCCGCGAGCCGGGCGAAGCCTTCGTCGTACATCTGCTGCAGCAGCGTGCGCAGGAACTGGTCCTTGGTGCCGAAGTGGTAGTGCACCATGCTCAAGCGCGCGCCGGCATGTTCGGCCAGCGCGCGCATCGACAGCCCGGCGCAGCCGCTGGCCGGATAGAGCACGCGGCCGCTGCGCAGCAGCGCCTGGTCGATGCCTTGCGACGGGCGGGGCATACGCGATTATTGGTCGGGCGACCGGTAATCGCAAGCCTCCGTGACGGGAAACCCGGTGCCGCAGCAGGGCGTCGCAACACACGCTCCGGCGGCGGTCGCGCGCGACCGGGTCGAGTCGATGCGCAGGGCCAGGTGCTGCCGCCGTTCCACCGGTACGACGAAGACCGCCGCCACAGGCTGGCCGGCAGGGCACGACCGCCTGTCCACGCACCCTTTCGGCCAGAGCCACGAGGATGCAGCCTACGTGCTCGACACCTTGCCGATCGTGCGCGAACAAGACATGGCGGCCTTCGGCCGCTGGCGCACCAAGGACGAGGTGCTGGCGCACCTGGTACGCATCCGCGGCGGAGTCCTCGGCGTCCGTTCGTCGCCCGACATCCTATAATTTCTATAGGATGGCCCCGCCGTCGATCCACCGCCTTTCGTCGCCGCAGATCGAGCGCTTGATTCGCGACCGCGCAACCCTCAGCGCCAACGTGGTGTTCGTGCATCACGCCCTGGTACGGATGAGGGAGCGCGCGATCATGCGACTCGAAGTGCTTGAAGTGCTGCGGCAAGGACGACTTCGGCGCGCACCCGAACCCGATCCGGCGCACGGCTCGCTGAAGTGTCTGATGCAGCGCTTCATCGCCGGCCGCGAACTGGGAGTGGTGGCCGCGGTGTCGGACGACGATCCAGGGGTCGTGGTGGTCACGGTCGTTGAGATTGGAGGATGAGCATGCTGAAGTTCGACGACGGCGGCCTGCGCAACGTTTGGCTGCAGAACGGCTACGAGACGCGCAAGACCACCTACGGCAAGGCCGTGGTCTTTCATGACCTGGAAGGTCTGGTGCAAGCTGTGTGCTCGGCGCTGGTGCGTAAGGCCGGCCGGCTGACAGGCGCGGAATTCCGATACCTGCGAGCCAGCCTGGGCTTGTCGCAAGCCTCGCTGGGCAAGTTGCTTGGCGTCACCGACCAAAGCGTGGCCGGCTGGGAGAAGCGTGGACGCATCCCGCTGCTGGCCGACAAGCACCTGCGCCTGCTGTGGACCGAGAAGCACGACGGCAACGAGCCGATCGTGCGTGCGATGACGCGCCTGAATGTCATCGAGCGCCTGCTGAACCAGAAGATCGTGGCCCGTGAATCGCGCCGCGGCTGGGTGGCGCAGGCCGAGGACGAAACCGTCTGACCTATACTTTGTGCCACAGCGCCGATTTGTTCCGGATTGCGGGCGCTCTACAAATGCCGCTAAAGCGAACGCGCTTCGGTGGAGGCTCAAGTCGCGAAGCGACGTGACGCCGGAGCCGAAAAGGGGTCACCCGGTGTGCGCCTCGGCAGTTGCGGCACCGGGTTTTGTTTTGTCCAACCTATGACCTCGGTCGGGCTCGTCACGCCGCAGGCGATGCACTTCGCCGAGCCGCTGCCGCTGCGCAGCGGCGCGCAGCTGCGCGACTACACGCTCGCCTACGAGACCTACGGCACGCTGAACGCGGCGCGCGACAACGCGGTGCTGGTGTGCCACGCGCTGAACGCGAGCCACCATGTCGCCGGCCGGCATGCCGACGGCGCGGTCGGCTGGTGGGACAACCTGGTCGGCCCCGGCAAGCCGCTCGACACCGAGCGCTTCTTCGTGATCGGCGTCAACAACCCGGGCTCGTGCTTCGGCTCCACCGGGCCGACGAGCCCGAACCCCGACGCACCCGGCCAGCCCTACGGCGCCGACTTCCCGGTGGTCACGGTCGAGGACTGGGTCGACGCGCAGGCGCGGCTGGTCGAGCGCCTCGGCATCGACCGGCTCGCCGCCGTCATCGGCGGCAGCCTCGGCGGCATGCAGGCGCTGGCCTGGACGATCCGGCACCCGGCGCGGGTGCGCCACTGCCTGGCGATCGCGACCGCGCCGAGCCTGTCGGCGCAGAACATCGCGTTCAACGAGGTCGCGCGGCGCGCGATCGTCACCGACCCCGACTTCCACGACGGCCACTACCTGCAGCGCGGCGCGGTGCCTAAACGCGGCCTGCGCGTCGCGCGCATGCTCGGCCACATCACCTACCTGTCGGACGACGTGATGGACGCGAAGTTCGGCCGCAACCTGCGCAATGGCGAGCCGGTGTACAGCACGCAGGCGATCGACTTCCAGATCGAGAGCTACCTGCGCCACCAGGCCGACAAGTTCGCCGAGTACTTCGACGCCAACACCTACCTGCTGATCACGCGCGCGCTCGACTACTTCGATCCGGCGCGCGACGCCGGCGGCAGCCTGGCGCGCGCATTCGAGCCGGCGCGCGGCAACCGCTTCCTGGTGGTCAGCTTCACCACCGACTGGCGCTTCGCGCCCGAGCGCTCGCGCGAGATCGTCAAGGCGCTGGTCGACAACCGCATCGCCGTCAGCTACGCCGAGATCGAGGCGCCGCACGGCCACGACGCGTTCCTGCTCGACGATGCGCGCTACCACGCGCTGCTGCGCGCGACCTTCGACCGCATCGCCGCGGAGATGGCCGCGTGAGCGAACGCGCGAACCTCGAGATCATCGCCGGCATGGTGCCGCCGGGCGCACGGGTGCTCGACCTCGGCTGCGGCGACGGCGAACTGCTGGCGCACCTGCAGCGCACGCGCGGCTGCAGCGGCTACGGCATCGAGATCGACGACGCGAACGTGCTGAGCAGCACGAAGCGCGGCGTCGACGTGATCCAGCTCAACCTCGAAGACGGCCTGGCGCTGTTCGAGGACGCGAGCTTCGACGTCGTGCTGCAGCTCGAGACGCTGCAGAACCTGCGCCACACCGAGGACATGCTGCGCGAGACCGCCCGCGTCGGCCGCATCGGCATCGTCAGCTTCCCGAACTTCGCGCACTGGCCGAACCGGCTGCGCGTGCTCGGCGGCCGCATGCCGGTGACGAAGGCGCTGCCGTACCAGTGGTACGACACGCCGAACATCCGCGTCGGCACCCATGCCGACTTCGAGGTGTTGGCGCGCAAGGTCGGCCTGAAGCTGACCGACAGCTTCGGCCTGCAGCAGGGCCGGATCGTGCGGCGCTGGCCGAACCTGCTGGCCAGCGTCGCGGTGTTCCGCTTCGAGCGCGACTGAGGTACGCCGCGGCGCAGCCGACACGATCATGGCGGCTCGGGTAGAGTCGCCCGGCAACCGCCTCCACCTCCCGCACGCGCCGCCGGCGCGGGGATCGCATGAACAACAGAATCCTGCCGGCGCTCGCGCTGGCCGTTGCACTCGTTGCCTGCAACCCGTCGTCCGGCCCGGCACCGGCCGCGGGGGGCGGCCCGCCGCCGGCCGAAGTCGGCGTCGTCACCGCGATGCCGCGCGCGGTGCCGCTGACCACCGAGCTGCCCGGCCGGCTCGAGGCCTCGCGCGTGGCGCAGGTGCGTGCGCGTGCTGCCGGCATCCTGCTCAAGCGCGAGTTCCGCGAAGGCAGCGACGTCAAGGCCGGCCAGTTGCTGTTCCGCATCGACCCGGCACCGTATGCGGCGACGCTGGCCAGCGCGCAGGCGACGCTGCAGCGCGCACAGGCGAACCTGACGCAGGCCGCGGCGCAGGCCGAGCGCTTCAAGCCGCTGGCCGATGCGAACGCGATCAGCCAGCAGGAGTTCATCAACGCGGTGGCCGCGCGGCAGCAGGCCGAGGCCGACGTCGCCGCGGCGAAGGCGGCGGTGCAGACGGCGCAGATCAACCTCGGCTACGCGAGCGTGACCGCGCCGATCGGCGGGCGCATCGGCCGCGCGCTCGTGACCGAAGGCGCGCTCGTCGGCCAGGGTGAGGCGACCCATGTCGCGACGATCCAGCAGATCGACCCGATGTACCTGAACGTCACGCAGTCGACCACCGAGCTGCTGCGGCTGCGGCGCGCGCTCGACAGCGGGCGGCTCGCCGCCGCCGGCGGCCCCGGCGCGGCGCGGGTGCGCGTCGTGCTCGACGACGGCAGCGTCTACCCGCTGCCGGGCACGCTGCTGTTCAGCGACCTGACGGTCGATCCGAGCACCGGCCAGATCACGCTGCGCGCGACGGTGCCGAACCCGAAGGGGCTGCTGCTGCCGGGCATGTACGTTCGCGCCCGGCTCGAGCAGGCGGTGGCCGAGGACGCGATCACGCTGCCGCAGCAGGCGGTGAGCCGCGGCCCGACCGGCGACAGCGTGATGGTCGTCGGCACCGACGGCCAGGTGGCGCCGCGCAAGGTCACGGTCGGCGCGGCGCAGGGCGGCGAGTGGGTGATCCTCGACGGCCTGAAGGCCGGCGAGCAGGTGATGGTCGACGGCTTCCAGAAGCTGCGCGGCAACGCGCCGGTCAAGCCGGTGCCGTGGGCGGCGCCCGCTTCGGCACCGGGCGCGGCCTCCGCCGCCGCCTCGGGGCCCGCGCCGGGCGCGGCTGCGGCCTCGGCCGCGATGCCGGCGTCGGCACCGCCCGCCGCGGCAGCGGCGGCGTCGCGCTGAAGGGGCCGCGCCGATGGCCGCGTTCTTCATCGACCGCCCGATCTTCGCCTGGGTGATCGCGCTGTTCATCGCGGTCGCCGGCGGCACCGCGATCACCCGGCTGCCGGTGGCGCAGTACCCGACGGTGGCGCCGCCGTCGATCGTCGTCGCCGTCGCCTACCCCGGCGCGTCGGCGCAGACGCTGGAAGACAGCGTGCTCGGCGTGATCGAGCGCGAGATGAACGGCTCGCCCGGGCTGATCTACATGGAGGCGGTCGCGCAGGCCGACGGCACCGGCCAGATCACGATGAGCTTCGAGCCGGGCACCGATCCGAACCTGGCGCAGGTGGACGTGCAGAACCGCCTCGGCCGCGCCGCGCCGCGGCTGCCGGCCGCGGTGACGCAGCAGGGCGTGCGCGTCGACAAGGCGCGCGCGAACTTCCTGCTGTTCACGATCCTGTCCTCCGACGACCCGGCGATCACGCCGGTCGCGCTCGGCGACTACGCGGCGCGCAACGTCGTACCCGAGCTGCAGCGCGTGCCCGGCGTCGGCCAGGCGCAGCTGTTCGGCACCGAGCGCGCGATGCGCATCTGGATCGACCCGGCCAGGCTCGTCGGCGTCAACCTGAGCCTGGCCGAGGTCACCGCCGCGATCCGCGCGCAGAACGCGCAGGTGTCGTCGGGCACGATCGGTGACCTGCCGAACGTGCCCGGGCAGTCGGTCTTCGCCACCGTCGTCGTCAGCGGCCAGCTGACCTCGCCGGAGCAGTTCGGCCGCATCGTGCTGCGCGCCAACCCCGACGGCTCGGCGGTGCGGCTGAAGGACGTGGCGCGGATCGAGCTGGGCGCGCAGGGCTATGCCACCTCCGCGCGGCTGAACGGCAACCCGTCGACGGGGATCGGCGTGCAGCTTTCGCCCACCGGCAACGCGCTCGCCACCGCGAAGGCGATCCGCGCGCGCATGGACGAACTGCAGCGCTACTTCCCCGCCGGCGTCAAGTACAGCATCCCGTACGACAGCTCGCGCTTCGTCGACATCTCGATCCGCCAGGTGGTGCAGACGCTGCTCGAGGCGGTGCTGCTGGTCTTCCTGGTGATGTACCTGTTCCTGCAGGACTGGCGCTACACGCTGGTGCCGGCGATCGTGGTGCCGGTGTCGCTGCTCGGCGCGTTCGCGGTGCTGGTCGCGTTCGGCATGTCGATCAACGTGCTGACGATGTTCGCGATGGTGCTGGTGATCGGCATCGTCGTCGACGACGCGATCGTCGTCGTCGAGAACGTCGAACGCATCATGAGCGAGGAGGGGCTGGCGCCGCTGCCGGCGACGCGCAAGGCGATGGGGCAGATCTCGAACGCGATCGTCGGCATCACGGTCGTGCTCGTCTCGGTGTTCGTGCCGCTGGCCTTCTTCGGCGGCTCGGTCGGCAACATCTACCGCCAGTTCGCGGCGGTGATGGTGTCGGCGATCCTGTTCTCGGCCTTCCTCGCGCTGTCGCTGACGCCGGCGCTGTGCGCGACGCTGCTGCAGCCCGTCGCGAAGGGCCACGCGCACGCGCGGCGCGGCTTCTTCGGCGGGTTCAACCGCGGCTTCGCCCGCACCGCGAAGGGCTACGAAGGCCTGGTCGCGCGCATGCTGCCGCACGCCGGGCGCTGGATGGTCGTCTTCCTTGCGATCGTGGTCGCGGTCGGCTGGCTGTTCGTGCGCCTGCCGACCTCGTTCCTGCCGGCGGAGGACCAGGGCTACCTGATCGTCAACGTCCAGCTGCCGCCGGGGGCGACCCAGGGCCGCACGCTCGAAGCGATGAAGCAGGTCGAGGCCTTCATGCTGAAGCAGCCGGAGGTCAAGGGCATGGTCGGCGTGCTCGGCTTCAGCTTCTCGGGCACCGGGCAGAACGCGGGCCTCGCGTTCGTCACGCTGAAGGACTGGGACGAGCGCGCCGGCCCCGCGCACACCGCGCAGGCGGTGGCCGGCCGCGCCTTCGGCGCGCTGATGGGGGTGCGCGACGCCTTCATCTTCCCGTTGAGCCCGCCGCCGATTCCGGAGCTGGGCACCGCGTCGGGCTTCAGCTTCCGGCTGCAGGACCGCGGCGGCAACGGCCACGACGCGCTGGTCGCGGCGCGCAACCAGCTGCTCGGCGCGGCGGCGCAGAGCAAGCTGCTCGCCGGCGTGCGGCCCGACGGGCTGGAGGACGCGCCGCAGCTGCAGCTCGACATCGACCGCGAGAAGGCGCAGGCGCTCGGCGTCGGCTTCGACGCGATCAACGCCGCGATCTCGACCGCGATCGGCTCGACCTACGTCAACGACTTCCCGAGCGCCGGCCGGCTGCAGCGCGTGGTCGTGCAGGCCGACGCCGGCGCGCGCATGCAACCCGAGGACCTGCTGCAGCTCAACGTGCTCGGCGCGTCGGCCAAGCCGGTGCCGCTGGCGGCGTTCGCGACCACGCGCTGGGTCAAGGGCCCGATGCAGACCGTGCGCTACAACGGCTACCCGACGATGCGCCTCTCGGGCGACGCCGCGCCCGGCGTGTCCACCGGCACCGCGATGGCCGAGATGGAGCGGCTCGCGGCCACGCTGCCGGCCGGCTTCGGCTTCGAGTGGACCGGGCTGTCGCGCGAGGAGAAGGTGGCCGGCGCGACCGCGCAGATCGTGCTCGGCTTCTCGCTGCTGGCGGTGTTCCTGTGCCTGGCCGCGCTGTACGAGAGCTGGTCGATCCCGCTCGCGGTGATCCTGGTGGTGCCGCTCGGCGTGCTCGGCGTGATTCTCGGCGCGCTGCTCGGCGGGCAGAGCAACGACGTGTACTTCAAGGTCGGACTGATCACGATCATCGGCCTGGCCGCGAAGAACGCGGTGCTGATCATCGAGTTCGCGAAGGACCTGCACGCCCGCGGCGCCAGCCTGGTCGACGCGGTGCGGCAGGCGGCGCACCTGCGCTTCCGGCCGATCGTGATGACCTCGCTCGCCTTCGTCGGCGGCGTGCTGCCGCTGGTGCTGGCCAGCGGCGCCGGTTCGGCGGCGCAGCGCGCGATCGGCGACGGCGTGGTCGGCGGCATGCTCGCCGCCACCGTGCTCGGCGTGATCTTCGTGCCGGTGTTCTTCGTCGTCGTGCGGCGCCTCTTCAAGGGCAGCGAGCGGCAGCGGCGGATGTACGCGCACGAGAACCTGCCGGTGGGTGCGGCCGACGGCGGCGCGGCCGGAGGCGGGTCGTGAGCCGGCACCGCACGCCGCGTGCCGCCGCCGTGCTGGCCGTAGCGGCCGCGCTCGGCGCCGGCTGCGACACGCTGGCGCCGCCGTACGAGCGCCCCGCGGCGCCGGTGGCGCCGCACTATCCGGCCGAGCCGGCCGGCCCGACGGCCCCGCCGGCCGCGAAGCCGGCCGCCGGCATCGCCTGGCAGGATTTCTTCGCCGACCCGCGGCTGCAACGCCTGATCACGCTCGCGCTGCAGAACAACCGCGATCTGCGTGTCGCCGCGCTGAACATCGAGCAGGCGCGCGCGCAGGTGCAGGTGCAGCGCTCGTACCTGTTCCCGACGCTGCAGCTCGGCGCGACCGGCGTGTCGCAGACCGGCACCGGCGACGCCTACACCGCCGGCTTCAGCATCGCGAGCTGGGAGATCGACCTGTTCGGCCGCATCCGCAGCCTGACCGACGCGTCGCAGCAGCAGTTCTTCGCCGCGGAAGCGAACCGGCAGGCAGTGCAGATCAGCCTGGTCGCGGCGGTGGCCAACACCTACGTCGCGCTGCTCGCCGACGAGGCGCAGCTCGACGTGACGAAGCGCACCGTCGCGACGCGCGAGCAGACCTACCGGCTGCTGAAGCTGAAGCTCGACAACGGCGCCGTGTCGGCATACGACTTCGCGCAGGCCGCCGGCCTCTACGAGGCCGCGCGCGCGACGCAGGCGCTGCTGGTGCGCCAGCGCGCGCAGGACCTGAACGCGCTGGTGCTGCTGGTGGGTACGCCGCTGCCCGACGACCTGCCGCCGGCGCGGGCGCTGGAAGCGCAAGGCCTGCTCGCCGACCTGCCGGCGGGCCTGCCGTCGGAGCTGCTCGAACGCCGGCCCGACCTGCGCGCCGCCGAGTTCCAGCTGATGGCTGCGAACGCGAACATCGGCGCGGCGCGCGCGGCGTTCTTCCCGACGATCACCCTCACCGCCGCCGCCGGCGCGGCGAGCAGCGACCTGTCGGAGCTCTTCTCCAGCGGCGGCTGGACCTTCGCGCCGCGGATCACGGTGCCGATCTTCGATGCCGGGCGCAACCAGGCGAACCTCGAGATCAGCGAGGCCGGACGCGAGATCGCGGTCGCGCTGTACCAGAAGGCGATCCAGTCGGCGTTCCGCGAAGTGGCCGACGCGCTCGCCGGCCGCGCGACCTTCGGCGAGCAGTTGCGCGCGCAGCGGGCGCAGCTCGATTACGAGCAGACGCGCTACCGGCTGGCCGACCTGCGCTACCGGAACGGCGCGTCGAGCTTCCTCGACGTGCTCGATGCGCAGCGCGCGCTGTTCCAGGCGCAGCAGGCGCTGCTGGTCGCGCAGGCGTCGCAGGTGCAGAACCTGGTCACGCTGTACAAGGTGCTCGGCGGGGGGTGGAAGTTCGAGGGCTCGGCGAACGGCGGCGGGTGACTGGACCTCCGCCCACTGCCGAGGCCCGGAGACTTGCCGGAACAGCCGACGACCGGAGGATGCCGCGAGGCGTGGCGAGCGCCGCGCGTTTCGATGGAGCCACCCGGCTTGAACGACCTCAAGGCGCGGCGCTGGAAGGCGAGCGAAATCCGATGCATCATGATCTGCCTGCCCTTCAGCGGCCTCCTAGGAGTGTGCGATGCCATCAAAAGCCTTCTCGCTGGCTGGCGCGGCGATCCTGGGTTCGGCTCTTCTAGCATCGACGCCGCCGGCGCCGGCCCAGGCGCCGGCCGAGCCTGCTGCCAGCGCGGCAGCAGATGCTGGCGCATTGGAGAACGCCTTCCTGTGGTCGCTGGCCACGCCGTTGATCACCCACGCCGGCAACAAGGCGATCGACTGGCTGTTCGACACCGTGAGCGCGCGGGGCAAGGCCACCAAGGCGCAGGTCGCCATCGCGCCCAGCCCAGGCGCGGCGGACCCCGCCGCCCGGCCAGCCTCTGCAGCCACGCAGGCGCAGGCCGCGGCGCCTGCCAGCGTGGCCGCCCATACCGCCGCGGTGAAGAGGTCCGTGGGCATCGCCTATCGGCTATACCGCGTGGGCCCCGAGCGCAACGAGGTCGCGGCTGCGCCCGACGAGGAGTTCCGCAACGGCGACCGCATCGTGGTGCGCTTCGTGACGAATCTGCCCGGTCTAATGCGGGTCACGAACACCGACGCTCAGGGCCGTGTGCAGCCGTTGGGCTACGGCTTCGTGCAGGGGGCACGAACGGCCCGGCTGGGGCCCTTCGAGTTCTACGGCGCGCCGGGCCTCGACGTGCTCGCATTGACCCTGCAGCCGTGCCGGCCCGACGGCGCCGCGTTGCCGGCGACACTGAAGCTGACCTACGGCGATCGTGCCGCCGCGATCGATCCGGGCGTGCTGGCCGCCCTGCCCGGCTGCAGCGCACTCGCGCCCGCAGCCGCCGAGCCACTCGAGAGCCTTCGGCAAGTGGACGAGCGGACCGCCTACGCCCTGGCGGCGCCAGGCGGCAAATCGGGCGCGCAGGCCGTGGTCAGCCGCATTCCGCTGCGCCACCGTTGAGCTCGAAAGGTTCACCTGCTATGGTTGCCGCCTCCGCGATGTGCCGGCGCGCCGCCGGCTTCGTTCTGACCTTGTGCACGCTCGGCTCGTGGGCTTCGCAAGCCCTGGCCCAGCAGCTGCTGTTTCCCGAAAGCGAATGGGGCAAGTCGCGCATGGCGCTGCCGCAAAGCGCGAGCCGGCTGGAATCGCTGTTCCAGGTTGCCGACGAGAACTTCGAGCCCATCGCGGCCTTCGCGACACAGAGTCCGTTTCGCAAGATCGCGTTGCCGATCGGACGGCTCGAGATCAAGGCTCGCGATCGCTTCGGCCAGGTTGGCGTGATCCTGTGCACGGCCTCGGTCATCTCGGACCGGTTCGTCCTGACCAACCACCACTGCATTCCGGGGCTGGACGGCTTCGTGGTGCTGGCGGCCCAGTTGCGTATGGGCTACCTGAGCGACCAGTCCCCGGCGCCGGACGTCTACCCGGTGGCGCTGGCGCCGACGGAAACCGATGCGCGGCTGGACTACTCGATCGTCGAGGTCGGCAACCGGCCGGCGGCACGCTACGGTGTGGTCAACCTGGCCCGCCAGGGAGCGCTGCCCGGCGACGACCTGTTCATCGTGCACCACCCGCTGAACAAGCCGCTGCAGCTCACGCGCAAGGACTGCCGCGTGATGCGCTTGACGGCGGAGACACCCTCGCAGTTCGCGCACCGCTGCCACACGTTGGTGGGCAGCTCGGGCGCGCCGCTGTTCTCGGTGGCGACTTGGCAGGTGGTGGGGTTGCACTTCCAAGGCGGCGCCAGCGACACGCCGGACAGCTACAACGCCGCCAAGCGGCTGGAGGCCATCCTCGCCCGCAGCCCGATCCTGAAGACGCTGGCGGTCGAGGCGCAGGCTCCTGCGGCGGCCGACGCCAACCGAACGGCTCGCTGCGACGTGACCGACGCGGCCTTGCTTCTGTTGTGCCAGAAGGCCCGGGCCGGCCAGGCCGATGCGCAGTATGAATTCGGGAACCGCCTGCACCACGGTACGGGGCTGGCACGCGACGACGAGGCGGCTGTGCACTGGCTCAAGCAGGCCGCCCAGCAGGGCCAGGCCGAAGCCCAAGCCAATCTGGGCTACATGTACGACAAGGGCTACGGCGTGCCGATCGACAAGGAACGCGCCGTCTACTGGACGCAGAAGGCCGCGGCGGCCGGCGTCGACATCGCCCAGTTCAATCTCGGCGAGTTCTACGAACTGGGTACCGGCGTGGCGGCGGACCTGTCGCGCGCGGAGTTCTGGTACCGCAAGGCTGCCGAGAAGGGATATGCCGACGCCCGGCAACGCCTGGACCAACTGCGGGCGGGCGCCGACAAGTGCTTCGGTCTCGGCTTCGACTACTACGACGCCAAGCCGCCCAGTTACAACGAGGCCCTGTTCTGGTTCGACAAGGCAGCCCGCCAGGGTCATGCCGGAGCGATGAACATGATGGGCGTGATGTACATCAAGGGCCTGGGCGCGCGTCAGGACGATGGCGAGGCCGCGCGCTGGTTCCGCGAGGCGGGCGACGCCGGCGAGATGCTCGCGCAGTTCAACCTGGGCTTGATGTACGAGAACGGGCTCGGCGTGCGCCAGAACCTGGACAAGGCCAAAGCCTGGTACCGCAAGGCCGCCGGCCAGGGCCACGACAAGGCCAAGCAGGCACTGGAACGACTGTCGCCCTGACAGCCGGTCGGCGCCGACTCGGGCATCCTGCGTCGAGCGAGACCGCCGCGGCGCGACCCATTTGCCGCGATGCCGGAGGGCTGTTCCGGACGTCGAGGCCAGCCCGGCCGCGATGCGCGATCATCGGCTCTCGCCGCGCGCCGGCCGAAGTCCTGCCTGCGACCCACGCTCGCATCGCCCCCAACTGCGCCGGAGAAGCCCTTGTCGATCGATGTTGCCCCCGCGCGCCCTGCCGCACCGCTCGTGCTGCCGCGTTTCGCCTTCGACAACAGCTACGCGCGCGAGCTCGACGGCGCCTACGTGGCGTGGCAGCCGAGCCCCGCGCCGGCACCCGAGCTGGTGTGGCTGAACCGTTCACTCGCCGAGGAACTCGGCCTCGACCCCGACGCGCTGGCCGCGCCCGCCGGCGTCGCCGTCCTCGCCGGCAACGCGGTGCCCGAAGGCGCGACGCCGATCGCGCAGGCCTATGCCGGCCACCAGTTCGGCGGCTTCTCGCCGCAGCTCGGCGACGGCCGCGCCTTGCTGCTCGGCGAAGTCATCGACCGCGCAGGCCGGCGCCGCGACATCGCGTTCAAGGGCAGTGGCCGCACGCCGTTCTCGCGCGGCGGCGACGGCAAGGCCGCGCTCGGGCCGGTGCTGCGCGAGGTGATCGTCGGCGAGGCGATGCACGCGCTCGGCATCCCGACCACGCGCGCGCTGGCCGCGGTGGCCACCGGCGAGCCGGTGCAACGCGAGGCGCCGCTGCCCGGCGCGGTGCTGACGCGCATCGCGGCGAGCCACCTGCGCGTGGGCACCTTCGAGTTCTTCGCCGCGCGCGGCCAGGTCGAGCTGCTGCGCCGGGTCGCCGATTACGCGATTGCACGCCACGACCCGGAGCTGATCGGCCGCGACGACCGCCACCTGCAGCTGCTGCGCCGCGTCTGCGCCCGCCAGGCAGCGTTGGTCGCGCGCTGGATGGGGGTCGGCTTCATCCACGGCGTGATGAACACCGACAACACGACGGTCTCGGGCGAGACCATCGACTACGGCCCGTGCGCCTTCATGGAGGCCTACGACCCGCAGGCGGTGTTCAGCTCGATCGACCACCATGGCCGCTACGCCTACCGCAAGCAGCCGGCGATCCTGCAGTGGAACCTGGCGCGGCTGGCCGAGGCGCTGCTGCCGCTGATCGACGCCGACACCGAGCGCGCGGTGGCGCTCGCGACCGAGGCAGTGAACGAGTTCCCGGCGCTGTATCGGACGCAGTGGCTCGCGGTGCTCCGGGCCAAGCTCGGCCTCGATGCCGCAGCGACCACGGCCGCGGCCGACGGCGACGACCAGGCGCTCGCCGACGACTGGCTGTCGCTGTTGCACGCGCACGGCGTGGACTTCACGCTCGGCTTCCGGCGGCTGGCCGATGCCGCGGCCGGCGACACCGGCGGCTTGCACGCGCTCTTCGGCGCGGCGGGCGAGGCCGGACTCGACGCATGGCTCGCACGCTGGCGGCAACGGCTCGGCGCGGAGGGAACGGTGATGGCCGAGGCCGCCGCCGCGGGCTCCCCGCGCGCCGTGCCTGCCGATGAACTGGCGGCGCGCCTGCGTGCGGCGAATCCGATCGTGATCCCGCGCAACCACCGTGTCGAGGAGGCGCTCGCCGCCGCCACCGACCGCGCCGACCTCGCCCCGCTGCGCCGCCTGCTGGATGCGCTGCGCGAGCCCTTCGTCGAGCGCGCCGAGTTCGCCGAACTGGTCGAGCCGGCGCCGGCGCCGTTCATGGCCGGCTACCGCACCTTCTGCGGCACCTGAGTCGCACTCGTTCGTTCGCGGGGCCGTTTGGGTCAGCTCCCGGCCCGGAGCTGCCGCTCGGCGTTCGTCCGCAAGCCGCCGTTCGGCGCGCTTCAACGTGGCGCACGGTGCCGCCGACGGGGTGGCCAACTCCGTTCAGCCAAATTCTCATTCACTCCGTTGGCCACCCCGCCGTCGGCCCGTTCAGTGGTGTGCCCGCGCCGCTCCCGTTCGTGCGGGCGAAGCGTCTCATCGTTGCTGCCGGAGCGCGCAGCCGGTGCCGGCAAAGGCGAGGAGGGGGCGGCCGACGGAGTGAATGAGAATTTGGCTGAACGGAGTCGGCTGCCCCCTCCTCGCCTTTGCCTCTCGGTCGCAACAGCGGCGAAACGGAAACAGCAGACCTTCCAAACAGCCGCAAAGGGCCGCAACCCGACTCTCACTTCTTGAAGAGGGAGCGCGAATCGGCGCGATTCAATGGCGTGCCGCCCCTGCGCCAGCCGAGGTTGGCCAGGTTGCCGGCCAGCACGAGCGCGGTGCCGAGCACCGTCAACAGGTCCAGCCGCTCGCCGTAGATCGCCCAGCCGGTGAGCGCGGTCAGCGGCACGCGCAGGAAGTCGATCGGCACCAGCACGGTCGCCTCGGCGTGGTGCATCGCGCGGGCCATGCAGTAGTGCGAGAAGGTGCCGCAGACCGCGACCACCAGCACCCAGGCCATCACGCCGGCGTCCGGCGCGCGCCAGCTCAGCGCCGCCGGCACGAGGCCCAGCAGCGACTGCACCACCAGCATCCAGAACATGATGACCGTGGCGTTGTCGGTGCGCGTCAGCGACTTGGTCATCGTCACCGACACCGCGAAGCCGACCGCCGCGGCGAGCGCGATCAGCTGGCCGGCGTTCAGGCCCGACGCGGCCGGGCGCACGATGATGGCGACGCCGAGCAGGCCGAGCCCGATCGCGAGCAGCTTCGCGCGGTCGATGCGCTCGCCGAGGAAGGCCACCGCGAGCCCGGCAGTCCAGATCGGCATCGTGAATTCGATCGCGACCACCTGCGCGAGCGGAATCATGCCGAGCGCGAAGAACCAGCCGGCCTGCGCCAGGTAGTGCACCGTGTTGCGCGCCGCATGCTGGCGCAGCCGGACCGTGCGCATCGCCGCGAACCCGCCGGCGGCGCGCACCAGCGGATAGAGCAGCACGAGGCCGATCAGCGAGCGCAGCTCCATCACCTGCCACACCGGCAGCGTGCGCGTGGCCTCGCGGCCCGCGACCGCGATCACCGTCATCAGCGTCAGCCAGCCGGCCATCCAGGGCAGGGCACGGCGCAGGTCGGAGCCGGAACGCATCGCGCGAGGGTAGCCGAGCCGCCCGGCGCGGCGCGCGCCTACACTGCCGCCATGATCGAAGAGGTCGCCGCGGTCCACGCCTGCCGCCGGATCAACCACGGCCCCACCGTGATCGCCAGCACGGCGCACGGCGCGCAGCGCAACCCGATGGCCGCCGCCTGGTCGATGCCGGTGGAGTTCACGCCGCCGCGCATCGCGGTCGTGATCGACAAGAGCACCTGGACGCGCGAGCTGCTGCGCGCCGGCGGCCGCTGGGACTTCCGCGCCGACAACCTCGAACGGCACACGCTGCACCACCTGGGCGGCGGGCGCCTCGCGCTGCCGGCGGCGCAGCTGCAGGCGCGGCGGCTCGACGCGCCGCAGCGCAGGCCCGCGTGACACGGGGAGTCGCGTTGAGCCCGCGCCGCATCGACCTCGCGCTGCAGGGCGGCGGGCTGCACGGTGCCTTCACCTGGGGCGTGCTCGACCGGCTGCTCGAGGACGAGCGCATCGGGTTCAACGCGATCAGCGGCTCGAGCGCCGGCGCGATGAACGCGGTCGCGCTGGCGTCGGGCTGGACCA
>JAFLDG010000449.1 GCA_017302495.1 Burkholderiales bacterium | reverse complement strand
GACATCGGCAAGGCACGCCGCACGAGGCGAAGCCCTGCGCACGCCGGGGGCGTTCGCAGGGCGGGGCGTTCGCCGCGCCGGCGCTTCAGCCGACCGGCACGGGCTCGTCGGTCTCGCTCGCCGGCGGCTGCGCGTCCTTCAGCTCCAGCGCTTCGCCGGTATCCGATGGCGGCAGCGCGCCGACGAAGCGGCTGAAGGCCTCGGCCGACGCCAGCGCGCTTTGCGGCAGCTCGCTCATCGCCTGCGGCGTTGCCGGCGGCCCGCCGTCGTCGCCGCCGCAGGCGGCCAGCAGCAGCGCCACGCTCGTGGCCGCGATGCCGGGGTAGGTCTTCATGTCCGCCTCCTCACTGGCTGCCCGGCAGCGGCGTGTTCAGGTACGGGAAGCCCGGCAGCAGCGGCACCACCGCCTGGTCCACCGCGTCGTGCAGCTTGAAGGCGGTCGCGCCCAGCGGCACCGCGGCCGGGTTGCAGGCCGCACCGAAGCCGAGCGCGTTGGTGTTGCCGTTGGCTACGCAAAGGCCGCCCATCACCGCCACCAGCGAGATGTCGACGATGTCGTCCTTGGGTCGCCGGCCGTTCGGGAAGCCGGCGAAGTCGTTGCCGCCGGCGAGCAGGTTGCCGACGACGCCGAGCCGGTTCTGGTTGGCGAAGGCCACCGGCTCGATCGCGGTGTTCAGCCGCAGCATCTCCGAGGCGACCACGTTCTTCGGCTGGTTCACGCCGGCGATGCCGGTCAGGAACGTCGTCACCAGGTCGGTGCGCGGGAAGTTGGTCGGCGCCGTGCCCGGGATGCCGAGCGCGATCTCCAGCAGCGCCGGCAGCGTCGGGTTCGTCACGTAGTCGATGAACTGGCTGTCGCTGCCGGGCTTCGAGGCGTTGAACTTGTCCTTGTCCTTCAGCCCGATGACCACTTCGTTCACCAGCGGCATGCCGAGCCGCGAGACCTGCACCCAGGCGCCGCCGGGCTTCTCGCTCGTCTGGTGGCCGGAGGGCGGGGTCGGGTTGAGCAGCCGCGCCTGGCGCAGGCTCGCGGTCGTCCAGCCGCCGATCACGTCGTCGCGGCGGGTCAGGCAGCTCTTGTGGATCTCGACCGCGAGCGAGGTGACGTTCTTGTCGCCGATGGTGTTCGGCGCCGCGTTGATCAGCGCCGGGTTGGTGATGACCGACACCGGTGCGTTGACCAGGTCGAAGATCGTGCCCAGGTTGACCGCGAACGCGTCCTGGCGCTGGCCGACGAAAAGCCGCGCCGGCATCGGGCAGCCGGGCACGTTGACGGTGTAGATGTGCTTGGCGGCATAGCCGGCGTAGTCGGGCAGGGTCTTCACGCCGATGTTGTCCACCGGCTTGTCGAACTCGGTGCGGCCGTTGGCGGCGTTGGTCAGCGCCTGCACGCTGCCGGAGCGGCGGTCGCCGCGCACCACGTTGACGGTGTAGCTCTCGGTCACCTGCAGGTTGCCGTCCTTGACGTTGTTCACCGGCCCGGCCTGGATCAGCGGGATGCCGACACTCTTGCCGCCGATGTTCAGGTCGACGCCGGCCCCGCCGTTGGCCAGCTTGTTGCGGAAGCGGAACTGGAAGGTGATGTCCTCGCGCGCGTCGCCGTCGTTGTCGACGTGGATCTCGTACAGCGCGTTCGGGTCCATCGCGAAGTAGTTGGGCCCGCCGTACGCGTCCTGCAGCGGCAGGTAGTTGGCGATCAACGTCACGTAGCCGGCGCGGCCGGGCTCGTAGCTGCGGAACAGGTAGAAGTCGGTGCCGTCGACCTTGGGCGCGGTGGTGATGAACGGCGCCTCGCGGTGGCTCGAAGCCGTGGCCGGGCCGAGGCCGACGCCGAGGCAGGCGGCGGCGGCAGCGGCCGCGATCGGCCGCAGGCGGCGGGACAGTGGAATTGCCATGGGTTGCTCCTGTGCGTGCCGGCCGCATGCCGGCTGCAGGGCTTACGCCGCGGCGGCCGGCGCGGATGCAACCCGGCGGCGCGCTCGGGATCGTGCATCCGGACCGCGACGGCCTGCGTAGGCGGGATACGGAGCACGATCGGAGGACCCCATGAACCTCGCAACCCTCGCCCGCTGGCGCGCGCTCGCCGCGGCCTGCGTGCTCGGCCTGGGGCTGACGGCCGCGCAGGCGCATCCGCTGGCCGACCTGCCTTTCGCCGGGCAGGGCAACCTGCTGGTCTTCGACGCGGCCACCGGCAGCGGCGGCTGGAACGGCGAGATCCGCGCGGTCTCCGATCCGGCTACGCCGCCGGCGCTGTCCTTTGCGGTGCTGGTGACCTTCGACTACGACGCCACGGCGAACCGCCTGCACGGCCGCTTCGAGTTCACGCAGGCCGACGACCTGGCCTCGTCGGTCTTCGGCCGCGTTCGCGGCGGCTTCACCGATGCCGCGGGCAGCCTGGACGCGGGCGGGCAGCTGGCGCTGGACTACGACGTGCGCGGCGGCACCGGGCGCTATGCCGGCACCTCGGGCTTCGCGCTGTCGTTCCTGAGCTTCGACCCGCGCGCCGACGGCGACGCCAACTACACCGAGCACGGGCTGCTCGTCGCCGTGCCCGAGCCCGGCATGGCCTGGCTGATGGCCGCCGGTCTGCTGCTGCTGGCGCCCCGGCACCGGCGCCGGGCGCACAAAACACAAGGCAGGGGCGCGCCCCTGCCTTGAGCCGGCGTGGGCCGGCGCTACTTCTTGGGCGCGCTCGCCTTGGCATCGGCGGGCTTGGCGTCCTTCTTTTCCTCCTTCTTCATCTCCTTCTTCGCCGGTTCGCTGGCCTTGGCCGGCGCAGCGCCGGCGTGCGAGGCCGCGTGGGCCGACACCGCGGCGAAGGCGCTGAGAATCAGGGTGCAGAGCAGACGGTTCATGGGGCTGTCCTCGGTTGTCTCGGGTTGTCGGATGCGGTTCTCGAGAACCTCATGTCATCGTTGCCGATGACCTCGGCTCGACGTCTTCGGCCAGCGCCGGTCGACCGGCGCTGCCGCGCCGCAGGATACCTGATGGCCCTGCTGGTGCTGCTGCCGGCAGCGGCGCCGGCCGGTGCGGCGCCGTACCGGCCGGCCGCCGATACCGACGTGCTGGAGACGCTGCCGCTGCGGCCCGGCGACGCCCGCTGGCGCGAGCTGCACGAGCTGCGCCGCGCCTGGACCGCCGACCCGCAGGACGCCGACCGTGCGGCCGCGCTCGCCGGGCGCTACGTGGTCGAGGCCATGGCCTCGGGCGACCCGCGCTATGCCGGCCGCGCGCAGGCGGTGCTCGCGCCGTGGTGGAACGCAGCGTCACCGCCGCCGGCGGTGCGCGTGGCGCGCGCGATGGTGTTGCAGCATGGCCATCGCTTCG
>JAFLDG010000448.1 GCA_017302495.1 Burkholderiales bacterium | reverse complement strand
GGCCACCGCCACGTCGAGCGCACGGCCGGTGGTCTGCACCGGGCCCGGTGCGTCGTCGTGACGCGGCGTCGACTCCAGCGCGTAGACCCGGGTGCTCGCGCCGTCGCCGCGCACCGGCACCGCGCGGAACGCGGCGATCTCGGCGCGAAAGCCCGGCGTCGCCGCGTTCGCGAGGTTGTTCGCCAGCAGGTCCTGGCGCTGCAGCATCGCCCGCGCGCCGGCCATCGACAGGTAGATCATCCGGTCCATGCGCGTTCCTCGTCGGGCGGCAGGTCAGGCGGCTCGGGGCGCGTCAGCGCAGGTTCACCAGCGTCTGCAGCACCTGGTCCTGGGTCTTGATCGTCTGCGCGTTGGCCTGGTAGACGCGCTGCGCGGTGATCATGTTCACCAGCTCGCCGGTCAGGTCGACGTTCGATTCCTCGAGCGCGCCGGCCTGCAGCACGCCGAGGTTGCCCTCGCCGGGCACGCCGTAGACCGGGTCGCCGGACGAGATCGTGCGCGCCCAGCCGTTGTCGCCGATCGGCTGCAGGCCCTGCGGGTTGCGGAAGTTCGCGATCTCGATCTGGCCCGAGGGCTTGGACTGGCCGTTCGAGTAGCGCGCCAGGATCACGCCGTTCGGTTCCACCGACACCGAGCTGAGCAGGCCGGCCGGGTAACCGTCCTGGTGCAGGTCGGTCACGCCGTAGGACGAGCCGAACTGCGTCGCGCCGCCGAAGTCGAACAGCAGGCCGGCGATCGGCTCGGTCAGCGCGCCCTGCGCGTTCGTCGACGCCGGAACGTTCACCGCCACCGGCCCTGCCGGCGAGGTCGGCGCGCTGCCGTTGCTCGGGAACTGCAGCGTCGCGATCGGCGTCGGCGCGGCCGCGGTTCCGGAAATCGTAGTCCCGTTCGCGGTCGCGAACACGTTCCACTGGTCGTTCGCCGCCTTCTGGAAGTACAGGCTCATCGCGACGTCCTGGCCCTTCATGTCGTAGACGGTGAGCGAGGTCGCGTTGTTGTAGGTGGTCGCGTCGCCGAAGTCGATCAGCGGCGCTGCCGTCGGCGTGGTGACCGCGACGCGCGAGTCGAGGTTGAACTCCAGGTCGGCGCGCGTCGACGGGTTCGGGTCGATGCCGCCGGTGGGCAGGCGCAGCGCGACCGACGCGCCGGGCTGGATCACGCCGGCGTCGTCGGCGGCATAACCCATCAGCCGCGCGAGCGCGTTGTTGACGATGTAACCCTCGTTGTCGACCTTGAACTGGCCGTTGCGGGTGTAGGTGACCGGGCTCTTGCCGTCGCTGACCTGGAAGAAGCCGGCGCCGTTGATCGCCAGGTCGAGCGGGTTGTCGGTGGTCGACACGTTGCCCTGGGTGAACTGCTGCGCCACCGCCTGCAGCGTGGTGCCGATGCCGACGTTGTTCGCACCCGAGCCGTTCAGCGCGGTGGCGTAGACCGCGGCGAACTCGCCGCGCGCCGCCTTCGCGCCGAAGGTGTTCGCGTTCGCGATGTTGTTGCTGATGATCTCGAGGTTCTTGCTCGACGCGTTCAGGCCGGACAGGCCTTGCTGGAAGCTCATGCGGTGGGTCCTTTGCGGAAGCGCTTCGGGCGGGGTGCGTGGTGGCGCTCAGTTGATCGCGAGCACGGTGTCGTAGCTCACCGTGCCGGCGTGCTGCAGATCGAGTCTCAGGCCGACGCCGTCGCTGAGCACCGCCTCGACGCGGTCGCGCATCAGCGTGGACTTCAGCACGCTCGCCGACCCGGCGGTGGCGGTGACGCGGAAGCGGTAGCCGTCGGCGTCGGCCGCGGTGCCCGCGGGCCACTCGAAGGCGTGGCGGCCGGCGCCGGTGGCGCCGAGGTCGAGCTGGCCGACGACGCGGCCGGCGGCGTTCAGGATCTCGACCTTCACCTGGTCGGCCGCGGCCGCCAGCTCGAAGCCGCCGCGGCCGACCTCGTCTTCGATCGCGAGCCGGCTGCCCACGAGCGTGACCTCGCGCCCGACCAGCGACGCACCCTGCAGCGCCTGCAGCTGCACCAGGTGGCCGTTCAGCCCGCCGACGGTGGTGTTGAGCTTCTCCAGCCCCGCCACCGACTGGATCTGCGCCATCTGGCTCGTGACCTGCGCGTTGTCCAGCGGGTTCAGCGGATCCTGGTTCTGCATCTGCGCGACCAGCAGCTTCAGGAACCGGTCCTCGGCATCGGCCGGGCTGCCGGCCGCCGTGACCGAACCGGCGCCGCGGCTGCCGCCGGAGACGGCGTCGACGCCGCTCATCGGGCCGCCCTCGCGGCGGCGCCGGGCCCGGCGGCGGGCAAGCGCGGCCTCACGCCTGCCCCAGCTGCAGCGTCTTCAGCAGCAGCCCCTTCGCGGTGTTCATCACCTCGAGGTTGTTCTGGTACGAGCGCGAGGCCGAGATCATGTCGACCATCTCCTGCACCGGGTCGACGTTGCTGTAGGTGACGTAGCCTTCGCCGTCGGCGCCCGGGTGCTTCGGGTCGTGCACGCGCCGCGCCGGCGCGGCGCTCTCGGTGACCGCGGCGACGCGCACGCCGGCGGCGCCGGTGCTGCCCATCAGCTCGGTCTGGAACACGACCTGGCGCGCCTTGTAGGCGGCGCCGTCGGGGCCGGCCACGGTGTCGGCGTTGGCCAGGTTCGACGCCACCGTGTTCAGCCGCTGGCTCTGCGCGCTGGCCGCGCTGCCGCTCACGTCGAAGATGCGGAACATGCTCATCGCGGGGTTCCTTCAGCGGGCGCTTCAGCCCTGGTGGTGCGACTTCATCGCGTCCAGCAGCGTGCGCAGCTGGCCGTTGATGAAGCGCAGCGTCGCCTCGTACTTGACGCTGTTGTCGGCGAAGGACGCGCGCTCGCGGTCCATGTCGACCGAGTTGCCGTCGAGGTTGCTCTGGCTCGGCGCGGCGTAGCGCAGGTGGCGCTCGGCCACCGCCGCCGGGGCGCCGGCCGCCGGCAGCGAGCCGGGCGCGCCGGCCACCGCCGCGGCCTCGCGCAGCGCGGCGGCAAAGTCGATGTCGCGGGCGACGTAGCCGGGGGTGTCGGCGTTGGCGATGTTGCTCGCCAGCAGCCGCTGGCGCTCGGCACGCAGCGTCAGCGCCTGCGCCTGGAACTGCAGCGTGTCGGCAAGGCGGGGGATCATCGGCTCGGGCCTCCGGTCGGGTCGGCGGTGTGCCGGGGCATTGTCGACAGCGCCCGACGCGGCCGTGGGCGTGAATAGCAGCGGCTTGGCCGGCCATTTCGGCGCGCCGTCGTAACAGCCGGCCGCCTACAGTGCCAACCCGTGGACGAGGCACTTTCGCTCCCCTGCTCCGCTGCCGCGCGCGGACGCCGTGCGCGCCCGCGGCGCTTGACGCTGCGGCGCGCGCGGCA
>JAFLDG010000447.1 GCA_017302495.1 Burkholderiales bacterium | reverse complement strand
TCGGGGCCGTCGTCACCACGCTCGGCGTGGCCGCCACCGCGTGGGCCGCCTTCGGCACGGCGGCATCGTCCGGCAACGCCGAGGCCGCCGACAGCACGCGCAAGCTGCGCGAGGAAGTCGACCTGCTCGAGCGCAGCATCGCGCTGCTCGAATCCCGGCCCGACACCGAGCCGCGGCGCCGGCGCATCGAAGCCGCGCGACGGCGCATCGGCGAGTTGGAAGACCAGCTCGCGCCGCGCGCCACGGCGCGGCAGGTGGACAACGAGATCGACGCCGCTGCCGCCGCCGCCCGTGCGCGCATGGAGCGCACGCTGCAGGAGTACCGGGACCGCTACCCGCTCGAAGGCGAGAAGCTGACCGGCGTGCTGAAGCAGGCGCTGCAGGACTTCGGCGGGGCGATCCCGCCGGAGATCGCGGACCGCATCCGCAACAATTTGGTGCGGCCGACCACCGAGGCCGCCGACGCCGCCAAGCGCGCCGCACAGTCGTACCGCGACTGGTTGAGCGCGCGCGGTCTGTTCGACCTGCGCCGGCAGGACGAAGCCGATCAGGCGGCCGAGGCTGCCGCCAAGGCCGAAGCGGATCTGCTGTCGCGCCGCGATCTGGCGCGGCTGAAGCGCATCGACGACGCCGAAGAGGCCGCCGAGCGCGAGGCCCGGGCGCAGATCGACGCGCAGGAAAGGGCCGCGCGCGAGACCGCCGACGAGTGGCAGCGCACCTCCGACCAGATCGGCCAGAGCCTGGCCGACGCGCTGATGGGCGGCGCGCAGTCGGCCGCCGAATCGATGAAGAACCTGTTCCGCACCATCGTGCTGCGGCCGATCTTGCAAGCCGTGGTGAACCCGGCGGCCGGCGCGATCACCGCCGCGCTGGGCCTCGGCAGCGGCACTGCCAATGCCGCCGGCTCGGGTGGCGGCGGCGTCGGCGGCATCGGCAACCTGCTGTCGCTGGCCGGCGGTGCGCTCGGCACCTTCGGCAGCGCGGCCGGTGTCGGCCTCGGCGCTACCCTCGGCGGCGCCGGCCTGGGCGAAGTGCTCGCCGGCGCCGGCGCCATGCTCGGCCAGGGCACCGCCGCCGGCATCGCCGGCGGGCTGGGCCTCGGCCTCGGCGCCATCGCGCCCTATGTCGCCGCCGCGGCCGCCGTCTACTACCTGGGCAAGGCCGCCTTCGGCCGCAAGCTCGCCGATACCGGGGTGCAGGGCACCTTCAGCGGCGCCGGCGGCTTCACCGGCAACGCCTACGCCTTCTACAAGGGCGGCTGGTTCCGCAGCGACAAGACCACGACCAGCCCGCTCGACGAGGGGCTGGGCGCCATCTTCAACGCCGGCGCGAAGGCCGTGTCCCAGAGCGCGCGCAGCTATGCCGACGCGCTCGGGCTGCCGGCCTCGGCGATCGACGGCTACAGCAAGCAGATCCAGATCAGCCTGTCCGGCCTGAACGAGCAGCAGATCCGCGAGAAGATCGAGCAGGCCGTCGCCGGTTTCGGCCAGGGCCTGGCCGGGCGCTTCGCGCAGCAGCTCGACCCCTTCGCCAAGGCCGGCGAGACGCTGGCGCAGACCTTCGAACGCCTGGCAGGGATCCAAAGCTTCTCGCGCACACTGCACGAACTCGGCGGCATCTTCGCCCGCGTGGCGTGGCTGTCCATCGACGCGCGCGAGCACCTGTTCGAGCTGGCCGGCGGCATGCAGGCCATCGGCCAGCAGGCCACGCAGTTCGTGCAGGACTACTACGGCCGCGACGAGATCGCCGGGCTGAAGGCCGACGAGATTCAAGCCCGCCTGGCCGCCGTCGGCATCACGCAGGACATCGCCAGCCGCGAGCAGTTCCGGGCGCTGGTCGACAGCCTCGACGTGAGCGGCGCCAAGGGCCGCGAGCAGCTCGCCACCCTGCTTGCCGCCTCGGGTTCGTTCACGTCGCTGTCCGACTACCTCGCCGAATCCGGCCTCACGCTGCAGCAGGCGGCTGCGCAGGCGCCCGATGCCGGCCCGCTGCCCGGCTTGTTCGGCCCGGGCGGGCAGCTCGAGCAGATCAGCGCCATCAACAACGTGGCCCTTAGCGTCGACCGCGTGCAGCAGACCATCGCCGAAGGCAATCAGCGGCTGCTCGACGCCATCAAGGGCCAGGCGCCGGCCGTGATCTTCCAGCCGTGGGAAGTCGGCGGCATGGCCGTCAGCGGCGGCACCTGACCGGGCAATGACGAGCGAAGGCTTCGAACACCGCCTGGGCGTCGCGCTGGCGCTGTACCTGAGCCTGCGCGACCGCGGGTATTACTTTTGGTGCGGCTGGGCGACGCACTGGCGGCGGCCGGACGCGCGCATCGCCGTCGCGATCTGGCGCGCGGTGCGCGCCGACTGGCGCCTGACCTTGGCGCCGGCGGCGCGCACCATCCGGCCCCGCACCGATGCGCTGCTGCGCAGCTTCTCGCGGGAATACGCTGAGCTGGCCGAGCAGGCGCGCGCCGCGAGCCTGGCGGCGCTGCGCCAGGGGTGACGGGCATGGAAGCGACCTTGGTCGCCGCCGCGGCGGGCGTGTACTTCCTGGGCAAGAAAGCCTTCGGGCGCGAGCTGGTCGATACCGGCGTGCAGGGCACCTTCAACGGTGCCGGCACCTTTGCCGGCACCGCATACGCCTTCTACAAGGGCGGCTGGTTCCGCGGCGACAAGACCACGACCAGCCCGCTCGACGAAGGGGTCGGCGCCGCCTTCGACGCCGGCGCGAAGGCCGTGGCCGAAAGCGCGCGCCGCTACGCCGACGCGCTCGGGCTGCCGGGCGCCGTGATCGACGGCTTCTCGCAGCAGGTCCGGTTCAGCCTGGCCGGCCTGAACGAGCAGCAGACCCGGGAGAAGATCGTGCAGGCCGTCGCCGGCTTCAACGAGGGCCTGGCCGGCCATTTCCGCGCGCTGGCCCAGACCTTTGAGCACCTGGCCGTGGCGGCGCTGCGCCATGGGTGACTGTGTGGAAGAGCAGCTCGCGCAGGCCCCGGCCTTCGCCGAGCTGGTGGCCGCGCCCGAGGCGGACATCGCGGCCCTCGAGCGCGCCGGCGTGCTGGTGCCGGGCGCCACTGTCGGCGCGTGGCTGTTGGCCTACTGCGCGCACCTGCGCGAGCAGGCTTCGGGCCGGGCCGGCAGCCTGGCCGCGGCGCGCGCCGCGCTCGACAACGAGCGGCGCGAGGAAGTCGAAGCGCGCATGGCGATCAAGGCGGGCGCGCTGCTGCCGGTGGGCGGCATCGGCGAAGCGCTCGCCCGCGCCTGCCGGCAGGGGACCTGTGGTGCATGGAATTTATTGATGATGTAAACGGTATTACAATAGGCGGTTCAGGAACTATCAGGCAAACTACTGATGGAGGATTGAGCTGGATAACTAAGACAAGCGGAACTATAAATACA
>JAFLDG010000446.1 GCA_017302495.1 Burkholderiales bacterium | reverse complement strand
AACCGCGGGCGCCGTCAGCCGCGCCGCGGCCGCGGGCCGAGCACCAGGCCGACCATCGCGCACCAGTCGCGCAGCGCGTGCTCGGTCGCCTCGGCCTCGTAGGCGTACCACGCGTCGAGCCGGCCGTTGCGGTCGAGCAGCTCCTTGAACCGGCTGTAGGCGCCGGCGCGGCGGAACAGGCCCTCGACCTGCCCGGCCAGCGCCGGCGGCAACTGCTCGGTGCAGAAGCGGCGCACCAGCGGCCGGCCGAGGTCCAGGTCGTGCCGGTGCGGCACCGCGACGTAAAGCCCCAGGTCGCCGACATCGGCCGGCAGGTCGCCCTCGGCGCCGTAGATGCCGCCGAAGAAGATCTCGCCGGTGGTGCGCGACACCAGCGCGCGCTGGTCGTCGCCGTAGGTGCTGGTCCAGTGCAGCGCCTGTTCCAGCGAGTCGTAGTCGATCACCGGCCCGGCATCGGCCGGCGCCGGCCAGCTGCCCTGCTGCAGCACGACGCGGTAGCCGTCGCCGTCGGCGAAGCTGCGGCCCTGCCGGTCCCACCACGGGTTGAACGACGCCACCGGCTCGAAGCCCGCCGCCTGCATCCGGTCGCAGCGCTGCGCCCACTCGGCGCGGTCGGGCAGGTACAGCACCAGCAGGTCCTCGGGCGTCGCCGCCGGCGCCACCGGATGGGTGCGGCAGACCGTGAACTCCAGGTGCCAGCCGGCCTCGTCCAGGCCGAGCATCAGGCCGTCGAAGCCGTCGTGGTCGGCGAAGCGGCCGAGCACGCGCAGGCCCAGGCCGTTCACGTACTGCGCTTCGGTGCGCGCGAGGTCGCGCACCGGCCGCGCGATTCGCAGGTGCGGCTGCATCGGCTGTTCGTCTCCCTGATCGTGACAGGGCCGCAGCATAGAGCAGGCCGGGCCCGCGGCCATCCCCGGGGTGGGTGTGGTCGACGGCTCTCGAGCAAATGTGGCTTTGCCACTTTGCTTAACCCCGTGGGTGTCGTCGTCGAACAGCAGCGTCACGCGCGGTGGGCAAGACCCGCACGCCCGACGACGAGCGCCGCAGGCACACGCCCCTGGCCGACCGCGGGGTGGCAGACGCCCCCATGGCAACGGCGTGCCGCAGGGTCACCCCTGCGGCCCGGCAGAATCCGGCGCAGGAGGCACGACACCCCGATGGACCCATCCCGCGCCATACACAACACCCCCCCTCGCGCCCGCCGCGCGCGGCGCGCGTTCGGCTGCGCCGCCCTGCTCGCAGCGGCGGCCGGCGCCGGCGCGCAGGGCATCGCACCCGGCAATCTGCCGGCCGACGGCACCAAGCTGCCCGGCGGCATCGAGCCGGTGCTGCAGCTGCGCACCTACTACTTCGACCAGGAGAGCCTGACCGGCGTGCCGAGCGTGGCCTGGGCGCTCGGCGGCTGGGCGGGGCTGCGCAGTCCGTGGCTGGGCGACGTGCTGCAGCTCGGCGTGGTCGGCTACACCTCGCAGCGGCTGTACGGCCCGCAGGACAAGAGCGGCACGCTGCTGCTGCAGCCGGACCAGGATCCGATCAACGTCATCGGCCTGGCCTGGGCCGCGCTGCGCTTCGCCGGCCAGACCTTCACCGCCTACCGGCAGCTGATCGACCGGCCGTTCATCAACCCGCAGGACAACCGGATGGTGCCCAACACCTTCGAGGCCTACACGCTGGGCGGGGCGCCGCTCGAGGGCTTCGCCTACACCGGCGGCTACGTCGCGCGGATCAAGAACCGCGACTCGGAGCGCTTCGTCTCGATGTCGCAGGACGCCGGCGGCACCGGCAGCGACGAGGGGCTGGTCTACGCCGGCGTCGACTGGGACTTCATGACGGGCGGCCGCCTGCGCGCCGACGTCCAGTACGGCATCGACACCTACAACACGGTCTACGTCGACGCGAAGATGCCGGTGGCGCTGGCCGAACGCACCCGGCTCGTGCTCGGGACTCAGTACTACCCGCAGAAGTCGGTCGGCGACGCGCAGATCGGCGATTTCTCGACCTGGGGCGCGGGCGTGCAGGCGCAACTGACGCACGGCCCGTTCGGCGCGCACCTGTCGTTCACCCGCACCGGCACCGGCTTCAACACGCAGAACCCGTACGGCGACCATCCGTCGTACCTGAACCTGCAGCAGGTGGCGTTCAACACCGCGGGCGAACGCGCCTGGGGAATCGGCGGCAGCGTGAACTTCGCCGAGTTCGGCGTTCCCGGGCTCAGCGCGTCCGCGGTCTACGCCGCCGGTCGCGACCGCGTCGACGCCGCCACCGGCGCGCCGCTGCCGAACCGCGACGAGACCGACATCCGCGCCGATTACCGCGTCGGCAAGGGGCACCTGCTCGAGGGGCTGGTCGCGACCTTCCGCTACGCCTGGCTGCAGCAGGACGGCTCGCCGCAGACCCAGACGCAGGCGCGGGTGATCGTCAACTATCCGTTCTCGTTCTGACTGCCGGCCGCAGGCGCATCCGGCGGTCCGGCGGAGCAGGGACGGGTGTCCGCACGGGCAGCCTCGGCGGCGGCCGCAGCGTCAGACCACCCGCACCGTGCTGCCGTAGCGCGCCAGCTTGGCGTCGGTGGTCAGAAGGATCAGCGGTTCGCACCGGCTCTGGGCGGCCAGCAGCCGGTCGAACGGATCCTTGTGGTCATCGGCCTGCGGCAAAGCCGACAGCTCCAGGATGTGGCGGTTCTCGATCGCCAGCCAGCGGAAGCCGTCGGCCTCGATGCGGGCGGCGAAACGCGGCAGGTCCAGATGCAGCTTGCCAAGGCCGTGCTTGATCGCCATCTCCCAGAGGCTGGCCCGGCTCACGAACACGTCGCCCTCGTCGCCGAGCACCGCGTTGACGCAGGACTCGGGCAGCCGGGCCGGCGCGATCTGCCACCAGATCGCCAGCTGTGTGTCCAGCAGCAGGCTCAATCGCGGCCTTCGAAGGCCGCGACGATCTCGTCGGGCAGCGCGGCGTCGAAATCGTCCGCGACCCAGAAGCCTTCGCCCTGCATCCCACCCGGCGCCTTGACCCGCGACCGCGGCGCCACATAGGCCGTGAGCCGCGCCACCGGCACCCCGGCCCTGGCAATGACCACCTCCTCGCCGCGCTGGATACGCTCGATCAGCTTCGAGAAGTGGGTCTTGGCCTCGTGAATGTTGACCACGGATTCCATCTGCGGCACCCCAGGGCGGACTAAGGCTTAGTCTAGCACCGTACCCACTCCCTGCCGATGGCCGGCAAGCCGGGGACGGCCGCGACGACCTGGCAGGGCCGACGCCCGCACCGAGCGGATCGCCGGTACGTACCCTGATCCCGAAGCCGGCGGTTTTCGTGGCGCGAACCTCGTCAGCGGCCGACCACGCGCAGCGCCGGCCGCCGTGCCGCGCCGCGCGCGGCCGCCTTCTT
>JAFLDG010000445.1 GCA_017302495.1 Burkholderiales bacterium | reverse complement strand
CTCGCTGCTCAAGGCCTTGGATGCCAAGGCCATCGAACTCAACGAACGCCCGGCACGCAAGGCCGCGTAGCATCGCCATCAAGGAGTCGTCACCGGCCACCGTTCAACACGGATCGGGACATCGCCCAGGCGGTCAGGGTCCATCGGCTTGGAGAAGGTCAGCAGCATGCGAGCTTCGCAGAGCCGCGGAGTTCGGCTGTCAAACGTTGGAGGTAAGCGGCGGGCGAAAGTGGGCGAGGCCCGCTTTTGCACGTCCGCTTGACCGACGGGTTAGACCTCACTATGCAGCCGGTAGAAGGGCCAGTAAACAACAACAGCAATGGCGAGAAAGGATCCGTAGGCTAACAGCGCTACCAGACACGCTCGCCCCCTTGCAAGGGAAGTCGAACCACGCAGCACGGTGTAAAGCGTCCAAATGTAGAGCCCGTGGATAGGGAGGCCATACATCGGAATCCAGTGCATTGGTAGCGTGAAGAACATCGCCGCCGTGGTCAGCAGGGTAATGCAATACGGGTAGACGAAGGCCTCGACTTGCAAGGCACCAGGAGATCGGAGATCGGGCACGACCTTCCGAAGGATCAACGACTGTACGTTGACCAGCACTGCGACACCTGCAAAGGCCGTAGCCAAAGCCAGTTCGGTCTTGAGCCAGTCCGGGAGCTTGACAGCGGCTTCACCTTGCGGCGTCAAATGGCCGAGGACGTAGATCGTCGCGAAGGTGAGTAGAACAAAGGCACCAGGCGGACATCTGCCGGCGCTTGCGGGACCAGCAAAGTGTCCAGAGCGCCCGAGGAGAAGTAAGACGATGGTCTTCGGATACGAGACAGTCAGCGCGAGGAGCTCATCGAAGAGTTCGGCAGTCTTCATTTGGGCAATCGAGCCTAGCCAGCGTTCGTGAGGTCTACGTGTTCTAGGGCGCAGAACCGCGCTCCTAATCAGATAGGGGCGCATGATGCGCCCATAACCGGATAGAAGCGCACCGGCTGGCATCGACGGTTCAGGCTCCGAGCGCCCTGCGTAGCCCCGCCAGCACCGCATCCGGCGCCTCGGCCATCAGCTCGTGGCCGGCGGCCACCGTCACGACGTAGGCCTTCAGCGCCGCGGCCAGGGCCGAAGTCGCCTTCGGCGGCGTCATCTGGTCGCGCGCGCCGGTGATCAGCGTCGTCGGGCACTGGATCCTGGCCATCGCCTCGGCGCCGCCGCGGTACGCGTCGCACAGCCGGAAGTCGTGCTCGAACAGGTTGATCTCGTCCGACAGCGCCTGCTGGTTGCGCATCAGCGCGCGGTGGCTGCCGTGCACCCACATGCCGGGCCCGGGGTAGCCCGGCTTGCTGGCGAGCGTGCTGATCGACAGCGTGTTCACCATGTCGATCGCTTTCGACGGCGCCTCGCGCGCGGTGCTCAGCAGCACGTCGCTGACCTTCATCGGGTACGCGGCGCCGAGCAGCACCAGCCGTGTCACACGCTCCGGCGCGCGCGCCGCCGCCTCCAGCGCGATCAGCGTGCCCATGCTGTGGCCGACCAGCGTCGCCTCCCGCACGCCGGCGGCGGTCATCAGCGCCAGCGTCCAGTCGGCCAGCGCCTCGACGCTCGCCAGCGGCGGGCCCGCGCTGCGGCCGTGGCCGGGCTGGTTCACGGCCAGCACGCCGCAGCCGTGGTGCGCGCACCAGCGCGCCAGCAGGGTCCAGCCGCTGTGGTCCTGCATCGCGCCGTGGATGAACACCACGCAGGGCAGGGCGGGGTCGAAAGGCTTGCCGCCGGTGTAGGCGTAGGCTTCTTGCGGGCCGTGGGGGCCCTGGACGGTGAGCTTCATGCGCCGGCCCTTTCCGCGGTCTTCAGCGCGCGCTTCAGGTCGTCGATCAGGTCGTCGGCATCCTCCAGGCCGATGCTCAGGCGGATCGTGCCGGGGCCGATGCCCGCCTGCTTCAGCGCCGCATCGTCCATCCGGAAGTGGGTGGTGCTCGCCGGGTGGATCACGAGCGAGCGGCAGTCGCCGACGTTGGCCAGGTGGCTGAAGAGCCGCAGCGCCTCGATGAAGGCCACGCCCTGCCGGCGGCTGCCCTTCAGGTCGAAGCTGAACACCGCGCCGCAGCCGCGCGGCAGCAACTGCCTGGCCAGCGCCCGGCTCGGGTGGCCGTCCAGTTCGGGGTAGCCGACGCCGGCCACCATCGGGTGCGCGGCCAGGAAGGCCGCCACCTTGCGCGCATTCGCCACGTGCCGCTCCATGCGCAGCGGCAGCGTCTCGATGCCCTGCAGGATCAGCCAGGCGGTGTGCGGGCTCATGCAGGCGCCGAAGTCGCGCAGCCCCTCGCGCCGCGCGCGCAGCAGGAAGCCGCCGACGCTGCTCTCCTCGCTGAACACCATGCCGTGGAAGCCGGCGTAGGGCTGGGTCAGCTCAGGGAAGCGGCCGGATCGGTCCCAGTCGAAGCGGCCGCTGTCCACCAGCAGGCCGCCGACCACGGTGCCGTGGCCGCACAGGAACTTGGTGGCCGAGTGGTAGACGAGATCCGCGCCGTGGTCGAAGGGCTTCATCAGCCACGGCGTGGTGAAGGTGCTGTCCACCAGCAGCGGCAGGCCGGCGTCGTGCGCGATCGCGCTCACCGTCGGGATGTCGAGCACGTCGAGCCCCGGGTTGCCCAGCGTCTCGCCGAACAGCAGCTTCGTGTTCGGCCGGATCGCGACGCGCCAGCCGTCGATGTCGCCGGGCTCGACGAAGCTCGTCTCGATGCCGAAGCGCTTCAGCGTGTAGTGCAGCAGGTTGTGGCTGCCGCCGTAGAGCGCGCTGCTGGCGACGAGGTGGCTGCCGGCGCCGGCCAGCGTCGCGATGGCCAGGTGCAGCGCGGCCTGGCCGCTGGCGGTGGCGATCGCGCCGCTGCCGCCTTCGAGCGCGGCGATGCGCTCTTCCAGCACCGCGTTCGTCGGGTTGCTGATGCGGCTGTAGACGTGGCCCGAGCGTTCCATGTTGAACAGGCTCGCCGCGTGCTCGCTGTTCTCGAAGACGAAACTCGTGCTCAGGTGGATCGGCACCGCGCGCGCGCCGGTGGCAGGGTCGGGCGCGGCGCCGGCGTGCAGCGCCAGGGTGTCGAAACCGGGGTCGGCGTATCCGGACATGGGGGCTCGCTCGGGATTGCGGACGCGGGCATTGTGGCGCCGGCGCTCGCGCGGGTCGCGGCCGCGCGGCTCAAGTTCCGGCGGGCCGGCCCGATAGCCGATGGACGGCGCCGCCGTGGTACCCGGTGCCGCCCGACTGCCTTGTCCGACCGCTCGACTTCGCCGCCATCGGCCACCGGCCGCCCGCCCTCGGCCGATCCGTGGTCGCCCTGGGGGCCTGGGCTGCGCCTGTTGCAGCTTGCCGGCCCGTGGGGCCGACCGGTCGTGCTGCTGGCC
>JAFLDG010000444.1 GCA_017302495.1 Burkholderiales bacterium | reverse complement strand
GCCACGGCGCCTCCCGCCACCACGACAGACCCGCCGGCGGTTTCGTCGTCGGCGCCGGCTGCGCCGCAAGGATCGACCAGCCCCGCTGCGGCGCCGCCGCCGGCCGGCCGCCCCGCCGCGGCCCCGGCCGCCGTGCCGACCGCGGCGCCCGGCACCCCGCCGCCCTTCGCGGTGGTGACCAAGGACGCCACCCGCGTCGCCGGGCCGATCGTCGCCTGGCGCAAGGACGACAAGCTGTGGCTGGAACTGGCGCCGTCCGACTTCGGCCGGCCGTTCCTGCTCTCGCCCAAGCTCGCCACCGGCATCGGCGAGACGCCGCTGATCGGCGGCCTGATGGCCTATCCGGCCAGCGGCGTCGGCGGGCCGCAATGGGTGGAGTTCGCGCGCGTGCACAACAACGTGCGGCTGCTGGCCCGCAACAGCGACGCGGTCGCGCCGCCCGGCACGCCGGAAGCGCGCGCGGTGGCCGAATCGTACTCGCCGAGCCTGCTCGGCAGCACGGCGGTGGCGAGCCAGCCGCACTCGGAGCGCAAGAGCGTGCTGGTCGAGGCCAACGGCCTGTTCCTCTCCGACCTGCTCGGCGTGGGCCTGCTGCTGCAGCGCACCTGGCGCCAGGGATATGCGCTCGACGCGCGCAACAGCGTGATCCTGGCGGTGCGCGGCAACGCCGAGTCGCTCGAGATCGAGACCCAGAACCACTACTATGCCGGCAGCATCGCGACGCCGACGCCCGGCGCGCCGCCGACCGTGCCGCAGCCGAGCTGGCCCGGCTACATCCCCGACACGCGCAGCCTGTTCATCGGCCACCACTATTCGCTGGCTGCGCTGCCCGAGTCGCCGCTGGCGCAGCGCCGCGCCGACCCGCGGATCGGGCTGATGACGCAGACCGTGCTCGACTTCGGCGACGACACCGCCCGCAGCGCGCGCAAGCGCTTCGTCGAGCGTTGGCGCCTCGAGAAGAAGGATCCGGCGGCCGCGCTGTCCGAACCGGTGAAGCCGATCACCGTCTGGATCGACCGCAACGTGCCGCTGAAGTACCGCGACGTGGTCGCCGAGGGCATCCTCGAGTGGAACAAGGCCTTCGAGCGCATCGGCTTCAAGGACGCGATCGTCGTCCAGCAGCAGCCCGACGACGCCGACTGGAGCACGCTCGACGCCGGCCGCGCGTCGGTGCGCTGGATGGCGTCGGCCGCGATCGCCTTCGGCGCGATCGGGCCGAAGCATGTCGATCCGCGCAGCGGCGAGATCCTCGACGCCGACATCGGCTTCGAGAGCGCGTCGCTGCGGGCCCAGCGCAACCTGCGCAACCAGACGCTGGCCGGCCCGGCCGGCTTCGCGGCGATGCTCGGCGGCGGCGAGCCGAACGACCACGCGCTGTGCCGCCATGCGGACCATGCCGCCGAGCAGCTCGGCTACGCGCTCGACCTGCTCGACGCGCAGGGCGCGCTCGAGGCCGACCCGGAGGCGACCGAGCGCTTCGTGCGCGACTACGTGAAGGACACGATCATGCACGAGGTCGGGCACGCGCTCGGCCTGCGCCACAACTTCCGCGCGTCGCGCGTGTACACCGAGCAGCAGCTCGCCGACCCGGAGTTCACGCGCGCGCATGGCACCGCCGGCTCGGTGATGGAATACAACGCGATCAACCTGCCGCGGCCCGGGCAGCGCGGTGGCGTGCCGTTCCAGCTCACGCTCGGGCCCTACGACTACTGGGCGATCGAGTACGCGTACAAGCCGATCGCGCCGGCGGACGAGGCGGCCGAGTTGCAGCGCATCGCCGCGCGCAGCAGCGAACCCGAGCTCGCCTTCGGCAGCGACGAGGACGCCGCCTTCGGCATCGACCCGGAGACGATCCAGCTCGACCTCGGTGCCGACCCGATCGCCTACGCGGAAAAGCGGCTCGCGATCGCGCAGGACCTGTTCCGGCGGCAGGAGACGCGCGCGCTGCCGCCCGACCAGAACTACGCGGTGCTGCGGCGCTCGCTGGGCTACGCGATCGGCGACGTCGGCCGCGCGGTCGGCGTGCTCACGCGCCAGATCGGCGGCGTACGCACGCTGCGCGACTACCCCGGCAGCGGCCGCGATCCGCTGCAGCCCGCACCGGCGGCGACGCAGCGCGAGGCGCTCGACCTGATCGGCCGACACGTGCTCGCGATCGACGGCCTGAGCGTGAGCCCCGCGCTGCAGCGCCGGCTGGCGCCGGACTTCGAAGACCGGCTCGAGTCGCCGTCGCTGCCGACCGACTATCCGGTGCCGCAGCGGCTGCTCGACCTGCAGCGCGCCGTGCTCGCGCAGCTGATGAGCGACGCGGTCGCGGCGCGCATCCTCGACAACCTGGGCAAGGTGGACCAGCCGGCGCAGGCCTTCCAGCTCGACGAGCTGTACGCGCGGCTGAACCGCGACATCTGGAGCGAGCTGGTGGCCCCCGGGCCGATCGCGCCGGCACGGCGCGAACTGCAGCGCGAGCACGTGAACCGGCTCGCCGCGATGCTGCTGCGGCCGGCGCCGACCGCGCGCGCCGACGCGCGCAGCCTGCAGCGGCTCCATGCCGAGCGGCTGCTCGAGCAGATCGAGCGCACGCTGAAGAACGGGCGTGGCCTCGACACGGCGACGCGCGCGCACCTCAGCGACAGCGCGGACACGCTGCGCCAGGCACTGCAGGCCAAGACCACGCGCATGGCCTGAGCAGCGACCGGCACTGCGTCGAGGCCGGGACTCCGGTTCGTCGGGCGGCGCGTAACGGCCCACGGCTTCCTGAGGCTGCGCTGCGGCGAATGCGGTCACGACAGGCCAGGTAGCCGGCCATCGCGGCCACCATCAGCTGCAGCAGCAGCGGCTGGGCCCGCACCGCAGCCAGCCCTTCGCGGATCTCGGCCGCCACCGGCCGGTGCACGCGGCCGCTGCGCCGCGTGGGCACGCGCAGCAGCGTCAGCGAGGCGATCGCGAGCAGCGCGAACGCGCCGGCGAACACGCCCGGCCAGCCGAAGTGGCGGCGCGCCAGCGCGATCATCAGCGGCCCGAGCCCGAAGCCCATCATCACCAGCAGGTTGAAGATCACCGAGGCCGGTTTCAGCTCCTCGGGGCGGGCGATCTGGCCGAGCGTGGCCATGCGCGCCGGCGCCACGAAGGACCAGCCGACCCCGGCCAGCGCCGCGGCCAGCTCCAGCAGCGGCACGCGCGCGCCGGCGGCGCCGCGCGCGTCGGCCAGCCACAGCAGCAGCGCCGCCAGCATGAACACCGCCTGCGCCGCCTGGATCAGCCGGCCGGGCGCGAGCCGGTCGCACAGCACGCCGGCGTACCAGCCCAGCAGCAGCGGCGGGCCGAAGCACAGGCCGAAGCCGATGCCCGACAGCAGGTCGGAGCCGATCACCTCCTGCGCGTAGATGATGACCG
>JAFLDG010000443.1 GCA_017302495.1 Burkholderiales bacterium | reverse complement strand
GCTGGACGATCGGCAACGTCGACAGCACGGTGGTCGCGCAGGCGCCGAAGCTCGCGCCGCACATCGACGCGATGCGCGCCCGGCTGGCCGCGGCGCTCGGGCTGCCGATCGGCGCGGTCAACGTCAAGGCGAAGACCGCCGAGCGGATGGGGCCGGTGGGCGAGGGCCGCGCGATCGAGGCGCGCGCGGTGGTGCTGCTGACGGCGCGCGCCGCCGGCTGAACACGCCGTCTTGCGCCGGGCGGCGCCGCTCGGCTACGCCGCCCGCAGCCGCAGGTGGATCATCAGCCCGCCGTCGGCCGCGTTCGCCAGCTCGAGCGAGCCGCCCATGCGCTGCAGCGACTTCTCGACGATCGCCAGGCCCAGCCCGGCGCCGCTGGCCGCGGTGCGCGCGGCGTCGCCGCGGAAGAACGGCGTCGTCAGGTGGCCCAGTTTTTCCGGCGCGACGCCGGGGCCGTGGTCGCGCACGGTCACGATCACCCAAGGCCCGGGGCGGGCCTGCGTGACCGTGACGACCGCCACGCCGCTGTCGGTGCCGCGCCCGTAGCGGCGGGCGTTCTCGAACAGGTTGGCGAAGACCCGGCCGAGTTCCGTCTCGTCGGCCATGACGGCGGCATCGGGTGCCACCTGCGAGCGGATCCGGATCTGCGACGGATCGCGGTACGGCGCGGCCTCGCGCTCGACCACCTGCGCCAGGTTCACCGGCCGCAGCTCGGTTTCACCCGGCCGCGCGTAGTCCATGAACTTGTCGATGATCGCGTCGAGCTGCTCGATGTCGGCCGCCATGTTGCGCTTGGCCTCGTCGCTGCCCACGCTCATCTCGGTCTCGAGCCGCAGCCGCGCCAGCGGCGTGCGAAGGTCGTGCGAGATGCCGGCGAGCATCACCGCGCGGTCCTCCTCGACCTTGGCGAGTTCGCGCGCCATGCGGTTGAAGCCGCGGTTGACCTCGCGGATCTCGCTGGTCAGCGTGTGCTCGTCGAGCCGTGAATCGAGGTCACCCTCGCGGATCCGGCTGGCGGCGAACGACAGTTCGCGCAGCGGCCGGTTGATCAGGCGGGCGATGACGATCGAGCCGAGCACCGTGGCCGCCAGCGCGATCGCGAGCCAGACGAGCCAGGTGCTGCGCGTCAGCGGCGCGTTCGGGCCGGACGGCGTGGCCATCCAGTAGCGGTCGCGGTCGATCGAGAAGCCGACCCACATGCCGGGCACGCCGTTCACGCTGCGCGCGACGACCGCGTCGGCACCGAGCCGCGACTTCAGCTCGTCGCTGACGTTCTGCGTGAAGCGGTCGGTGGCGTACGGCTCCCAGCGGTCGGCGGGCTCGCGTGGCCGCACGTGCACCGTGTGCTGCCCGTCCATCGACTTGATCAGTGCGACGCGGTTGATGCCGTCGACGCTGCTCAGCGCCGCGCGCGACAGGTTCACCAGGCCCGCGGTCTGCTGCGCCGCGGCCACCGCCCGCGGCTCGAATTCCATCGCGCGCAGCGTCTGCACCCACGCGGCAATGCCGCCCGCGAGCAGCAGCGCCAGCAGGAAGAAGGTGCGCCAGAACAGGCTGAGCTGGAAGGTCTTTCGCACCAGGGTGGCGCGCCGGCGCTCCCAGGCCGGCGGCTGCGGTTCGGCCGCGCCGGGAGCGTGCACGAAGCTCACGCCGAACGGCTCGCCGGATGGAGAATTGTGCGCGCAGGCCGGCGACGTCAGTGGGCGCCGTCCGGCACGAACACGTAGCCCACGCCCCAGACGGTCTGGATGTACCGCGGCTGCGACGGGTCGGGCTCGAGCATCTTGCGCAGGCGCGAGATCTGCACGTCCAGGCTGCGGTCGAAGGGCTCGAACTCGCGGCCGCGTGCGAGCTGCGCCAGCTTGTCGCGCGACAGCGGCTGGCGCGGGTGGCGCACCAGCGCCTTCAGCATCGAGAACTCGCCGGTGGTCAGCGCGATCTGCTCGCCGTTCTTGGACAGCCGGCGCAGCGACAGGTCGAACTCGTAGGGCCCGAAGACGACGGTCTGCGGTTCCTTCGACGGCGCGCCGGGCGCCTCCTGCGGCGGCCGCCGGCGCAGCACCGCGTGGATGCGGGCGAGCAGCTCGCGCGGGTTGAAGGGCTTGGGCAGGTAGTCGTCGGCGCCGACCTCGAGGCCGACGATGCGGTCGACGTCCTCGACCTTCGCGGTCAGCATGATGATCGGCGTCGTGTCCTTCGCCGCGCGCAGCCGGCGGCAGATCGACAGCCCGTCCTCGCCCGGCATCATCAGGTCGAGCACGATCAGGTCGATCGTCTCGCGCGTGAGCAGGCGGTTCAGGGCCTTCGCGTCCTCGGCGAGCAGCACCTCGAAGCCCTCCTGCACCAGGTAGCGGCGCAGCAGGTCGCGGATGCGGGCGTCGTCGTCGACGACGACGATGCGGTTGGGCCTGGGAGGGGTGGCCTGGCTCATGGTAATGCCCTATTTGTAACAGCCGCATTTTGCAGGTCTTTGGCGGCCGCGGCGCGGCGATATTGACCGCCTGTTACAGGTCATTTCCGAAGTTGCCGGAGCACCTGTCGCCGACATCCGGCCGGGACGTGACCGATGCCACGCCGGCGCCATCGGCGCGCGGCGTTGCTACGATGGCTCACCGTCGAACCCCCGCGCCCGTGCCATGCCCGCACCCGAGCCGACATCGGTCCAGCGCCTGCCATGAAGACGGCGCCCGGCGCGTTCGCGGCCGGTTCGCCGGCGCCGGCCGCGGCCGTCGTCCGCCTGGCCGGCGGCCTGCAGCCGGTGATCGACGGCGATGCCGAAGGCGCGCAGGCGCTGCCGCGTGCGCGTGCCTTCGCCGAGCCGTTGCTGGCCGGGCGGCAGCTGGACACCGGCGAGGACGCACTCGCACACGCCGACGGCGTCGCGGCCATCCTGCAGGGCATCGGCGCCGCGCCGTCGATGCGCGCGGCCGTGTACCTGGTCTATGCCGGCGATCACCTGCAGCGCCCGGAAGAGGTGGTGGCAGGGGCCTTCGGGCCGGCCTATGCGACGCTGGTCGGGGCGACGCGCCGGCTGGTGCAGGCGCAGCGTTCGGCGCGCGAGGCGCGGGTCGAGGCCGAGCGCCACGCGCAGCAGGTCGAGCGCGTGCGCAAGATGCTGCTCGCCTTCGCCAGCGACCTGCGCGTGGTGCTGCTGCGGCTGGCCTCGCGGCTGCAGACGCTGCGCTGGTACGCGGCGAGCCGGCGGCCGTGCCCGGAGGCGCTGGCGCGCGAGTCGCTCGATGTGTTCGCGCCGCTGGCCAACCGGCTCGGCATCTGGCCGATCAAGTGGGAGCTGGAGGACCTCGCGTTCCGCTTCCTGCAGCCGGCCGAGTACCACCGCATCGCCGCGCTGATGGACGGCAAGCGCGCGCAGCGCGAGGCCGCCGTCGCGGCCGCG
>JAFLDG010000442.1 GCA_017302495.1 Burkholderiales bacterium | reverse complement strand
GTCGGCGGCCGGGGCGTCGGCCCGCGCGTGCGCGATCTCCTGCAGCGACGCATTGCGGTGCAGCGGCTCGACCATCGGCGCGCCGAGCCGGCGCTGCCAGGCATGCGTCTCGGCCTCGTCGGCGAACAGCGGCTGCGCGCGCAACGCTGCGAGCCAGTACTCGCCGGCGATCGCCGCACCCGCCGGCAGCAGCAGCCGGCCGTGCGCGTCGCGCAGCGCCACCGGCACCCGGCAGTCGAGGTGCAGATGGTCGGCGGAGAACGGGATCAGCGACATGCCGGCCGCGTCAGGACAGGAGGTCGAAGCCGTTGCGGTGCAGGCTCGTATCGCGCCAGCGCCGGGCCGGAGCCCCAACGGCGCAGCCGTTGCGGTGCAGGCTCATATCGCGGCAGCGATGTGAAGGCGCGCAGCGCCGGGCCGGAACCAAAAAAAGGCGGGCCCCAGGGGGCCCGCGCAAAGCACAGGGGTCTGTGCCAGGAGGAGACAAACATGAACAAGACCGTTACAGGAGCCTTATCGGCCGCCGCCGGCCGCGGCTGAAGCGCGCCGGTGTGACTCAATGCGCGGCTTGCGCCGCCGACGGGATCTGCAGCGAGCCGCTGGCCTTGCCCTTGCCGGCGCGCGCCGGCGGGTTGCACATGCCGCAGACGAAGTGCTTGGCGATCTCGTGCGGATGGGTGACGAAGTGGCCGCCGCAGCAGCTGCACCGGGTCATCGTCAGCATGCCGTTGTCGACGAACTTGACCAGCCGCCAGGCGCGCGTGACGCTGAGCATCGGCTCCAGCCCCTGGGTCTGCGTCTGCTCGAGGTACAGCTGGTAGGCCTTGATCACCGAGTCGATCTCGTCGAGCTCGCAGGTCTTGTTCAGGTACTCGTGGATGTTCAGGAACAGGCTGGCATGGATGTTCGGTTGCCAGGTCATGAACCAGTCGGTGGAGAACGGCAGCTGGCCCTTGCTCGGGCTCTTTCCCGCGACCTCCTTGTACAGCCGCAGCAGCCGCTCGTAGCTCAGGTCGGTCTCGGACTCGAGCACCTGCAGCCGGGCGCCGAGGTGGATCAGGGTCACCGCGCGCTCGATCTGGCGGGCTTCGGTGAGGATGCTCTTGGTGCGTGCCATTTGCGCTCTGCCGGTCGGGTGGACTGCGAACTCAGGCGGCTTCCTGGTGCCGGCCGGCGAGCAGGATCGACGCGTGCAGGCGGTTCACGGTCTCGTTCGACGCGTGCCGGCCGTGGTTCGTCAGCAGGCCCCAGACGATGTCGTCGTCCATGCGGAAGCGGCACAGCAGCGTGTTGCACGACGCGATCTTCATCACCTGCGCCGGCGTCAGCTGGTCGATCAGGCGCGCGGTGTCCTCGGCGATGCCGAGGCGGTACAGCGCCTGGTCGCGGTCGGTGCGGATCAGGCTCTGCGCGAGCATCAGGTACGACAGGTTGGCTTCGCGGATTTCGGCAAGGATCTGGTCGGCGGTCATCGGGGGCTCCTCGGTGTTTCCGGTGGTTGCAGCGGCAACGTGGGAGCCACTTTAGGCGGCGCTTGCGGGCCGCCCCATCAGCCCGGTTCCGTGGCTTGAGTCCCGGTTCGTCCAACGGCGCTGTAGGAAGAGTTCCTACACGCGCCGGCGATCTGGCGGGGTTTGCACCGGCTTCTCGGGCATTGGGCGCGCGGCGCGCAAGGCCCCGGCGGCACGCCGCGGGCCTGCACCGGCCCCCGCGAACACGGGGCGCGGCCGGCCCGCCGGGGTCGCTGTCACGAGACTGTCACCGCGCCGGGGCAACGTGCGCCGCCTGTTCTTTGTGCCATTCCCAGCCCTCGATGACCCCATTCGCCCGCACCGCCTTCGCTGCCGCCCTTCTCGGCGCCGGCCTCGCCCATGCCGCCGGCCTGAACGTCGCCCGGTCCTGGACCTACGACCATGCACTCACCGGCGTCACCGGCCAGACAGCCGAGATCGTCAGCTTCGATGCGCTGACGAAGAGTCTCTGGGTCGTCGGCCTGCAGGGTGTGGACGTGCTCGACGCCCGCACCGGCGGCCTCGTCCAGCACATCGACACCAGTGCCTTCGGCGAGGCCAACAGCGTCGCGATCCACGGCGGTACGGCCGCGGTGGCCGTCGCCGCCGCGACCAGGACCGACCCGGGCATGGTCCGCTTCTACGACACCACCACCCGGGCCTTCACCGGCAGCGTCGGCGTCGGCGCACTGCCCGACATGCTGGCCTTCTCCGCCGACGGCAGCCGGCTGCTGGTGGCGAACGAGGGCGAAAGCTCCGATCTGGTCGATCCGCGCGGCAGCGTCAGCGTGATCGACACCGCGAGCCGGACCGAGATCGCGCGCGCCGGCTTCGGCGGCAGCATCACCTACAACGGCAGCCACATCCGCACCTTCAACGGCGTGCGCGGCGGCACGACGATGGACTTCGAGCCCGAGTACATCGCCTTCGACGCCAGCGGCACGCGCGCCTACGTCGCGCTGCAGGAAGCCAACGCGATGGCGACGCTGGACCTGGCAAGCAACCGGATCACCACGGTCACGGGGCTCGGCGTGAAGAACTTCAACCTGGCCGCCAATGCGATCGACCCCGACGACAAGGACGGCCGGATCGAACTGCGCCCGACCGATGCGCGCGGCTTCTACCAGCCCGACGGCATGGCCAGCTACGGCGTCGGCGGCCGGACCTACCTCGTCATGGCGAACGAGGGCGACAGCCGCGCCGACGGCCAGGACGAGGCGCGCGGTGCCGACTTCGGCGGCAGCGGCGACCTCGGCCGACTGACCGTGTCCACCGCCGATTCGTCGGCCGGCGACCTGTACGCCTTCGGCGCCCGCTCGTTCTCGATCCGCGACACCGACGGCAACCTCGCTTTCGACAGCGGCAGCGAGCTCGACGCGCAGGCGATCGCGCGCGGCCTGTACGACGACGGGCGCAGCGACAACAAGGGGGTCGAGCCCGAGGGCGTCGCGCTCGGCCGCATCGGCGGCCGCACGCTGGCCTTCATCGGCCTGGAGCGCACGACGACCGCGGCCATCGCCGTCTACGACATCACCGACCCCACCCATGCCACCTTCATCGACATGATCGTCGCCGACGGCGACCTGTCGCCGGAGGGGTTGAGCACCTTCAAGATGGGCGGCAAGCTGTACCTGGCGGTGGCGAACGAGGTCTCGGGCACGACCAGCCTGTTCCGCGTCTCGGCGGTGCCCGAACCCGGCAGCTTCGCGATGCTGGCCGGCGGCCTCGGCGCGCTCGGTTTGCTCCGCCGGCGGCGCGCGCGCCGCGGCTGATCGGGCCCTGCCGCCTCCGATCGCACCGGCGCCGCCGGCGTGCGGCCGGCCCGATGCCTGCGGGCGAGCCGGGACGGCCCGCCCCGGCGCAGGGCCGCGGCAGGCCCCTGCCGGGCCCTGG
>JAFLDG010000441.1 GCA_017302495.1 Burkholderiales bacterium | reverse complement strand
CGCCAATAGAAATTTCATTTTTTCCGCTTACTTCAGCCAATGCAATTTGCCGCGCAAAAGCCGAACAAGCCAAATCTGCCGACTGGCCTGGTCCAAGCAAGTTAAACAGGACGGCCACCACGACCCCTCCGGCTGGGGAGACCTATGATCCGCGTGATCCTCTGCGACGACCATGCGCTGATCCGCCGCGGCATCCGCGACACGCTGTGCGACGCGGCCGACATCCAGGTGGTCGGCGAGGCCGGCGACTACGGCGAGCTGCGCGCGCTGCTGCGGCGCCTGGGCGACGAGCCGCGCGCGCCGGCCTGCGACGTGCTGGTGCTCGACATCAACCTGCCCGGCCGCAGCGGCCTGGACGTGCTGCAGGTGCTGAAGGACGAAGGCAGCGCGGCGAAGGTGCTGGTCGTCAGCATGTACCCCGAGGACCAGTACGCGATCCGCGCGCTGCGCGCGGGCGCGCAGGGCTACGTCAACAAGGGCGGCGACCCGCAGCAGCTGGTGCTGGCGGTGCGCACGGTGGCGCAGGGCCGCAAGTACGTGACGCCGGAGATCGCGCAGATGCTGGTCGAGAGCCTGCACGCGCCGGCGAGCGAACATCCGCACGAGAAGCTGTCGGCGCGCGAGCTGCAGACGCTGGTGATGATCGCCTCGGGCAAGCGCCTGTCCGACATCGCGAACGACCTGGTGCTGTCGCCGAAGACGGTGTCGGTCTACCGCGCGCGGGTGCTCGAGAAGCTGCAACTCGCGAACAACGCCGAGCTGACGGTCTACGCGATCCGCAACGGGCTGGTCGGCGACGCGCCCTGACGCCGGCCGGCGCCGGCCGCGACTGGCCGAATCCGAGCCGGAATCAACCGGCGCGGCCGGCGACGGCGATCACGAAGACGGCGCTGCCGAGCGCGAGGTTGGTCGCGACCAGCCGCCGGATCGCATCCAGCGCCGCCGCGGCGCGCGGCCGGTCGCCGGCATCGAGCGCCGCGCGCAACTGCACGAACAGCCGCAGCCGGATCCAGCCGAAGATCACGATCATCGTGAGGCCGACGCCGAACATCAGGTGCACGCTCGGCGGCATCGCGCCGAAGCCGCCGCCGAGCGCGATCAGCACGAGCCCGCTGCCCAGCAGCAGCGCGATCGCCAGCGTCACGCCGGCGAAGAAGCGCGCCAGCGCCGCGGCCATGAACGGCAGCCGCTGCGCCGGCTCGAGCGTCGCCGCGGCGGCCGGCCGCACCGCGAAGTTCATCACCGCCATGCCGCCGACCCAGAACGCCGCGGCGAGCAGGTGCACGGCGAGCAGCAGCGCATAGCTCACGTCGGCCCCCTCAGCATTCGACGATGTTCACCGCGAGCCCGCCGCGCGCGGTTTCCTTGTACTTGGTCATCATGTCGGCGCCGGTCTCGCGCATCGTCTTGATCACCTGGTCCAGGCTCACGTGGTGCGTGCCGTCGCCGTGCAGCGCCATGCGCGCGGCGTTGATCGCCTTCACCGACGCGATCGCATTGCGCTCGATGCACGGGATCTGCACCAGCCCGCCGACCGGGTCGCAGGTCAGGCCGAGGTGGTGCTCCATGCCGATCTCGGCCGCGTTCTCCACCTGCGCCGGCGTGCCGCCGAGCACCGCGCACAGCGCGCCGGCGGCCATGCTGCAGGCCACGCCGACCTCGCCCTGGCAGCCGACCTCGGCGCCGGAGATGCTGGCGTTCTCCTTGTAGAGCAGGCCGATCGCCGCGGCGGTGAGCAGGAAGTCGATGACGCCGGCATCGGTGGCGCCGTGGACGAAGCGCGCGTAGTAGTGCAGCACGGCGGGCACGATGCCGGCCGCGCCGTTGGTCGGTGCGGTGACGACGCGGCCGCCGGCGGCGTTCTCCTCGTTCACCGCGAGCGCGTACAGGTTGACCCAGTCGAGCACCTGCAGCGGGTCGCGCAGCGCGGCCTCGGGGTTGGCGGTGAGGTCGCGGTACAGCGCGGCGGCGCGCCGGCGCACCTTGAAGCCGCCGGGCAGCGTGCCGTCGTGGCCCAGGCCCCGCTTCACGCAATCCTGCATCGCCTGCCAGATCTTCAGCAGCCCGGCGTCGATCTCGGCGTCGCTGCGCCAGTGGCGCTCGTTCACACGCATCACGCCGGCGATCGACAGGCCCTCGCGCTGCGTCACCGCGAGCAGCTCGTCGCCCGAGCGGAAGGGCAGCGGCAGCACCGTCGCGTCGGGTGCGATCGCACGGGTGCGGCTGCCGTCGGCGGCGACCTCGTCGCTGATCACGAAGCCGCCGCCGACCGAGTAGTAGACGCGGCCGGCCAGTTCGGCGCCGCCCGCGTCGAAGGCGGTGAAGCGCATGCCGTTCGCATGCAGCGGCAGCGACTCGCGGCGGTTGAAGTGCAGGTCGCGCTTCTCGGCGAAGTCGACCGCGTGCGCGCCGGCGAGCTTGAGCCGGCCGCTGTCGCGCACCGCCTTCAGCAGCGCGGGAATGGCATCGACGTCGACCGAATCGGGCTCGTGCCCGGCCAGGCCGAGCAGCACCGCCTTGTCGCTGCCGTGGCCCTTGCCGGTGGCGCCGAGCGAGCCGTACAGCTCGCAGTGCACGCGCGCGGTGCGCGGCAGCAGGCCGTCGTGCTGCAGCCGCAGCGCGAACAGCCGCGCCGCGCGCATCGGGCCGACGGTGTGCGAGCTGCTCGGCCCGATGCCGATCTTGAACAGGTCGAAGACCGAGACGGCCACGTTCAGCGCCTTCGCGTGCGGGGTTCAGCCGGCGGACACCGGCTCAGCCGGCATACGCCTCGAGCGGCGGGCAACTGCAGAACAGGTTGCGGTCGCCGTGCACGTTGTCGACGCGCGCGACCGGGCTCCAGTACTTGGCCCGGCGCAGGGCCGGCACCGGGTACGCGGCCTGCTCGCGCGTGTACGCGTGCGGCCAGTCCGCCTGCAGCAGCGCCTCGGCGGTGTGCGGCGCGTTCTTCAGCGGGTTGTCGTCGCGCGGCCATTGCCCCGATTCGACCTTCGCGATCTCGGCGCGGATCGCGATCATCGCGTCGCAGAAGCGGTCCAGCTCGGCCCGCGGCTCGCTCTCGGTCGGCTCGACCATCAGCGTGCCGGCGACCGGGAAGCTCAGCGTCGGCGCGTGGAAGCCGTAGTCGATCAGCCGCTTGGCCACGTCCTCGGCGCCGACGCCGCTGGTCTTCTGCAGCGGCCGCAGGTCGAGGATGCATTCGTGCGCGATGCCGCCGCCCTTGATGCCGGCAATCTCGCCGCTGTAGTGGATGTCGTAATGGTCGGCCAGCCGGGCCGCGACGTAGTTGGCGGCCAGGATTGCGGTTTCCGTGGCGTGCTTCAGGCCGTCGGCACCCATCATGCGGATGTACATCCAGCTGATCGGCAGCACCGCGGCGTTGCCCCACGGCGCCGCGGAGACGGCGCCGACGCGCGCAGCCGGCGCGGCGGTGCCC
>JAFLDG010000440.1 GCA_017302495.1 Burkholderiales bacterium | reverse complement strand
CGAGCATCGCATCGATCTCGTCCTGGCTGTTCTTGGCTGCGGGCGGCGGCAGGGGGGCGCTGTGTTCGTACAACATCGATCGACGGGGAGAGGGTGCCGGCTCGCCGGCATCCGGCCCGGTGCGGCGCACTGCTGCGGGCGCGGCCTTGCGGCCGCGAGGGCCGAGAACGCGGCTCGGGGGCGGACACGCGAGTGCCGGGCAGTGTGCCGACGGCGTGGGCGGCCGGCTTCGCCGGCGCGGCCAATCGTTTGCCGGGCCGCGCCATGGGGCGCGTGACGACGCGGCCGGCGGCCGAACCGCCGCCGCGGCAGGCACGCTCCGGCTGGCTGCTGTCGAGCGTGTTGCCGGTGCTGCACCGGCTGCTCGAGATGCACGGCGTCGACATCGACGGCCTGGCACGCACGGTCGGCATCGATCTGCGCGCGGTGCCCGTGCCGGGCGACCGGCTCGACGGCACGCGCGTCGATGCACTGATGCAGCGGGCCCTGGGGCAGATCGCCGATCCGGCGTTCGGGCTGATGGCGGCGCGCTGCTGGCATCCGTCGCATCTGGGCGTGCTCGGCCATGCCTGGCTGTCGAGCTCGACGCTGCGCACCGGCGTGCAGCGCCTGGCGCGTTACCTGCGCATCGTCGACGACCGCGCCCGGATCGAGACCGAGGAGGTGCGCGGCGGGCTGAAGGTGCGCTACTGGGCCGGCCGCGGCGACCCGGCGACGCAGCCGCTGGCGGCGGTAACGATCGACGTCTCGATGTCGATCCTGCTCGACATGTGCCGGCTCAACGCCGGCGCCGCGCTGCGGCCCTTGGCGGCGAGCCTGCGCCATGGCCCGCCGCCGGAGCCACGGGTCTACGACCGCTTCTTCGGCTGCCGCGTGCGCTTCGCCGCGCGCGAGAACACGATCGTGCTCGCGCGCAGCGACGCCGACCGGCCGCTGCCGACCTCGAACCGGCTGCTGGCCGCGACCTTCGACCGGATGCTGACCGAGCACCTCGCGCGCCTCGACCGCCGCGACATCGTCGCCGGCTGCGAGGCGGCGGTGCTGGAAGGCCTCAGCGACGGCGTGCCGACGCAGGACGAGACGGCCGCGCGGCTGCACGTCAGCGCGCGGACCCTGCAGCGCAAGCTGGCCGAGGCCGGCACCGGCTACCAGCAGCTGCTCGACCGCACGCGCCGCGACCTGGCGCTGCGCTACGTCGAGGACCCGCAGCGCAGCCTGACCGACATCACCTTCGCCCTCGGTTTCGCCGGGCCGAGTTCGTTCACGCGCGCTTTCCGGCGCTGGGCCGGCACCAGCCCTTCGGCCTACCGCAGCCGCCGCGCCGCGGCCTGACGCGCTGGCCGCGGTTGCGTCGCAAGCGGCGAACCGGTTGGCGGCCGCGGGCAAGCCGGCAGGCGCCGGCGCAGGCACAGTGCGGCCGCCGCCGGCTTCACCCGCCGGTCAGGGCGTCCGAGGGAGAAGAAGGGGGGCCGCCGGCCCGGCGGGTCGGCGGTTCCACCATCGCGCCTTCGCTCCGGCCGCGCCGGTGGGTCAGGGGGCCACCGGCGTCGGCCGCGGCAGCGGCAGGCCGCGGCGCTGCATCGCGCTGCGCACCAGGTCGGGCCGGTCGCTGACGATGCCGTCGACCCCCCAGTCGAGCACACGCTCGATGTCGGCCGGCTGGTTCACGGTCCAGGCCAGCACCTGCAGGCCCAGCGCCTGCGCCTCGCGCACCTTGGCCGGATCGAGGTCGCCGAAGAAGGCCGACCAGGTGCTGCCGCCGGCCGCCTTGACCATGCGCGGCACCGAGCCGTGGTCGGCATGGCGGATGCCGGCGGTCCACGGCGAGGCGGTTGCCTGGCCGGCGCCGATGTTGTCGAGCCAGCGCTGCTGCGCGCTCAGGTGGACGGTGCCGATCTCCGGCGCCTCGCGCTGCACGAGCGCGAGCACGCGCCAGTCGAAGGACAGGATCGTGCTGCGCTTGCCGACGCCGGCGGCGCGGATCGCGGCGATCGTGCGCCGGGCGAAATCCTCCGCGGGAATCGTGTCCTCCGGCGCGAGCGGGAACACCTTGACCTCGATCGCGAAGCGCACCTCGTCGTTGCCGGCGCGCTGCACGAGTGCGAACAGCGCGTCGAGCTTCGGGATGCGCGCGCCGTCCACCGGCTCCTGCTGCGGGTAGCGCTTCGCATAGTCGCTGCCGGGCTTGAGCCGGCCGACGTCGTAGCCCTGCAGCTCGTCGAAGCCCAGGGTCCGGATCAGCGGCCCGCGGGCATCGAGGAAACGGCCGTCCGGGCCGCGCGTCAGGTCCGGGTTCAGCGCCGGGTCGTGCGAGATCACGAGCAGGTCGTCGCGCGTGACCGCGAGGTCCAGCTCGAGTGTCGTCACGCCGATGCCGAGCGCGCGGGCGAAGCCGGCCAGGGTGTTCTCCGGCGCCAGGCCGCGGGCGCCGCGGTGGCCCTGCAGGTCGAGCGCTGTGGCGGGGCCGGTGCCGAGCAGGGCGAGCGCGGCGGCGACGAGCCAGGCGCGGGCGTGGGTCATGGGTTGCGCTCCTCGAGGCAGGGACGGTGGGCATTCTGCGCCGCCCGGCGCGAGCCCGGCGCCGGGGTGCCCCGCCACCGCCTTATCGCGCGATCGGCGGCCGGCCCGCGGCGGCACAATCGCGGCCCACCATGTACACGCAGCACTTCGGGCTGACGCAGGAGCCGTTCTCGATCGCTCCGGACCCGCGCTACCTGTTCATGAGCGAGCGCCACCGCGAGGCGCTGGCGCACCTGCTGTACGGCTTGCGCGGCGGCGGCGGCTTCGTGCTGCTGACCGGCGAGATCGGCGCCGGCAAGACCACCGTTTGCCGCTGCTTCCTCGAGCAGGTGCCGCGGCGCACGAACGTCGCCTACATCTTCAACCCGAAGCAGACCGCCGAGGAACTGTTGGAATCGATCCGCGAGGAGTTCCGCATCCCGCGCGGCATGGTCACCGGCCGGGTGCCGACCGCGCGCGACCATGTCGCGGCGCTGAACGAGTTCCTGCTGCGCACCCATGCGGTCGGCCAGAACAACGTGCTCATCGTCGACGAGGCGCAGAACCTGGCGCCCGACGTGCTCGAGCAGCTGCGCCTGCTGACCAACCTCGAGACGAACGAGCGCAAGCTGCTGCAGATCATCCTGATCGGCCAGCCCGAGCTGCGCGACATGCTCGCCCGGCCCGAGCTGGAGCAGCTGGCGCAGCGCGTGATCGCGCGCTACCACCTCGCGGCGCTGAGCGCGCGCGAGACCGCGCAGTACATCCACCACCGGCTGAACGTGGCCGGGCTCGCCGGCGCGCTGCCCTTCGACGCGGCGGCAGTGCGCCGGATCCACGCCTGGAGCCGGGGCGTGCCGCGGCGCATCAACCTGCTGTGCGACCGGGCCCTGCTCGGCGCCTACGCGCGCGGCGCGGCGGTGGCCGACGCGCAGATCGTCGACC
>JAFLDG010000044.1 GCA_017302495.1 Burkholderiales bacterium | reverse complement strand
CCGGCTGAATGCAGCCCAGCGCCGAGCAGATCGCCGCCGCGATCGCCGCGCTCGAGGCGCAGCGCGCGCTGCTCGGCGACGGTGTCGTCGACACCGCGCTCGCGCCGCTGCGGCGCGAACTGGCAGCGCTGCAGGCGGCGTCGACGGCCACGAGCGCGCAGCAGCTCAAGCAGGTGTCGGTGCTGTTCGTCGACGTGGTCGGCTCCACCGCCATCGGCCAGCAGCTCGACCCGGAGACGATCCACCTGGTGATGGACAGCGCGCTCGAGCGCTTCACCGCGGTCGTGCGCGGCGAAGGCGGACGCGTGCTGCAGTACACCGGCGACGGCATGCTCGCCGCGTTCGGCACCGAGGTCGCGGCCGAGGACGACGTCGAGTGCGCGGTGCGCGCGGGCCTGGGCATCGTCGAAGCGGCAAGGGAACACGCACCGCTGGTGCGCCGGCAGTACCGCGTGCCGGATTTCAACGTGCGCGTCGGCGTGCACACCGGCCGCGTGCTGCTCGGCGGCGGGGTCGACGCCGAAGGCAGCATCCGCGGCTCGACCGTCAACGTCGCCGCGCGCATGGAGCAGAGCGCGCCGCCGGGCCGGGTGCGCATCAGCCAGGCGAGCTGGCGCCACGTGCGCGGCCTGTTCGAGGCCGAAGAGCAGGAGCCGATCAGCGTCAAGGGGGTCGCGCAGCCGGTGCGCAGCTGGCTCGTCGTGCGTCCGCTCGCGCGCACGCAGCGGCACGGGCCGCGCGGCATCGAGGGGGTCGCCACGCCGATGGTCGGCCGCGACACCGAGCTGGGCCTGCTGCACGGCCGGCTGCAGCGCGCGATCGCCACCGGCCGGCTGCACGCCGTCACCGAGTTCGGCGAGGCGGGCCTCGGCAAGAGCCGGCTGCTCGCCGAGTTCCAGCGCGGCCTCGACCCGCAGCGCGTGCGCGTGCTGCTCGGCCGCGCGCATCCGCGCAGCGCGGTCGAGCCCTTCGGTGTGCTGCGCGACCTGTTGCTGCGTGCGCTCGGCGTCGTCGACGGGGACGCGGCCGATGCGGCGCGCGCGCGCCTCGAACAGGCGCTGGCACCGCTGTTCGAAGCCGAAGGCGAGGCGCCTGCGCACCGCATCGGCCACCTGCTCGGGCTGGACTTCGGCAGCAGCGCGCACGTCAAGCCGCTGCTCGGCGACGAGGCCCGGCTGCGCGCCGCCGCCTTCGACGACGCGACGCTCGCGCTGCGCCGCTTCAGCGCACGCCGGCCGGTGCTGCTCGTGATGGACGACCTGCACTGGACCGACGACGGCACGATCGACTTCGTGCGCCATCTCGTGCACCACGCCGCCGACGTGCCGCTGCTGCTGCTGACGCTGACGCGGCAGACCGTGTTCGAGCGCCTGCCGGACTGGATGCACGGCGTGCCGCAGCATGGCCGCATCGACCTGAAGCCGCTCGACGATGCGCTGAGCCAGGTGCTGGCCGAAGCGCTGCTGCAGCGCCTGCACGAGGTGCCCGAGCGGCTGCGCGCGCTGCTGATCGGCGGCGCCGAAGGCAACCCGTTCTACATGGAGGAACTGGTCAAGATGCTGATCGACGACGGCGTGATCGCCGTCGAGGCCGACGGCTGGCGCGTGCTGGCCGACAAGCTCGAGGCCGCGCGCGTGCCGCCGACCCTGACCGGCGTGCTGCAGGCGCGGCTCGACGCGCTGCCGCCGCCGGAGCGGCTGGCGCTGCAGCAGGCGGCGATCGTCGGCCACGAGTTCTGGGACCGGGCGCTGGCCGCGATCGACGCCGCCGCCCCGGCGCGGCTGCCGCTGCTGCTGAAGAAGGAGCTGGTCGTGCGCCGCGACGCCGCCGACGACGAAGGCGGCGGCGCCTACCAGTTCAAGCACCACCTGCTGCACCAGGTGACCTACGACGGGGTGCTGCGCGGCCCGAAGCATGACGGGCACGCCCGGGTCGGCGCGTTCTGGACCGCGCGCGCCGAGGTCGCCGGCCCGCAGCAGGTCGACCCGGCGCATTGCCGCGCGCTGGCCGAGGCACAGTACCACCGTTGCCTGGTCGATCCGAAGGGCTTCGTGCCCTGGTTCGACGCTCAGTTCCCGCAGTACCTTTATGCCTACGCCGCGGCGCAGCTGCGCCCCTTGACCGAGCAGCTCGTCGTTCTGTGCGAGCGCGAGTTCGGGCCCGAAGCCGCGGAGACCGCCCGCGCCTTGATCAACCTCGCGCGTGTCGCGGCCATGCAGGGTACAGTGGCCGAAGTCGAACCGCTGCTGCGCCGGGCAACGGCCATCCAGGCGAAGGCGCTCGACGCCGACCACCCGGATGTCGCGCTGGCAGCCGTGACGATGGGGGGATACCACTCCGGCCGCGGCGATCTCGCCGCGGCCGAGCCGCACTACGAACGCGCGCTGCGCATTCGCGAGCGCAGCCTCGGCACGGAGCACCCGCTGACGCTTCTGGCAATGGACCAGCTGGCCAAGGCGCACGTCGAGACCGGCAAGCTGGATCAGGCCGAGGCGCTGTTCCGCCGCGTGCTCGCGGCGCGCGAACGGGACCTGGGCCCCGACCACAGCGAAACCGCCTGGGCGCTGACGGCGCTGGCCGAGGTGCTCGCCAAGCGCGGCGACCCGGCTGCCGCGGAGCCCCTGATCCGGCGCGCGCTCGAGGTGCAGCGCCGCACGCTGCCGGCGGACCATCCGGACACCGCGCTGTCGATGTGGCACCTGGCCGAAGCGCTGCGGGCGCAGGCGCGCGCCGACGAGGCCGAGCCGCTGGCGCGCGAGGTGCTTCGCATCTGGGAGGCGGCCTTCGGCGCCGAGCATGAGTGGACCGGCTGGGGCCTGATCTGCCTGGCCGAGATCCAGCTCGCGCGCAGCGTGCCCGCCGAGGCCGAGACTCTCGCCGGGCGCGCCGCCGCGGCGATGCAGCGCGCCTATGGCGACGACCATCCGCAGGCCGCGGCCGCTCGGCTGCTGCGGGCCCGCGCGCTGCTGCAGGCGGGGGACGCGGCACGCGCCGAGCCACTGCTGCAACGCGCCGCCGCCCTCGGGCTGGAAGAGGCTCCGGCGTTGCTGGCCGCCGCCCGCGGGCAGGGCGGCGGACGCTGACAACGGCTGCAGCCCTGCAGACTCCCAGCGTTTCCTAGGGGTTTCTCCGCCCCCCATTTCTGGGGTCATCCGCTGTTCTGGTGAGGCGGTGCCCTCGCGCAAAGGGAGGCACTCGTGAAGAATGCCCCACAAACAGCAACACCGAGGAACCGCCATGCACACGCTGCCGCCGACCGTCCCCGCCCGCTTCGCGCTGAAGCCGCTGGCCCTGGCCGCCGCCGTGCTGCTGGCACCGCCAGTGCTGGCACAGTCGTTCAGCCAGAGCGGCTTCAACAGCACCAGCCCGACGAACCTGTTGCCCTTCGTCGGCAACCCGACCAGCCTGGACTTCACCGGCAACCGGATGTACGTCGGCGCCGGGGGCCTCGGCAGCTTCTCGGCGCTGGCAGGGGCGATCCTGCAGGCCGACTCGCTGACCCTGGCCACCGGCAGCAGCGACATCGGCAACTTCTCCGCCAGCGGTGTCAATTCAGTGACCGGCGGGCGCACGCAGGTGCTGCTCGGCGGCGGCGGCCAGGTCAACCGGCTCGAGGTCGGCAACTGGGGCAACGGCACGCTGACGGTTTCCGGCGGCGCGCTGGTCGATGCCACGGTCAACGCGGCCGCCTGCACGGTGTCGTCGTGGTGCTACTCGTTCATCGGCAACGCTGCCGGCTCGACCGCGACGGTGACCATCACCGGCGTCGACGCTGCGACCGGCACGGCCTCCGAACTGAAGGTCCTGCGCTACATGTCCGTCGGCCACTCGGCCGTGTTCACCACCGCCGGCAGCGGCTCCGATTTCGGCACGCCCGGCGGCACGACCAACGCCACCGTCAGCGTGCTCGCCGGCGGCAAGCTGAGCACCGAGCGGGCGATGATCGGCGACAACAACGCCTCGCCGGACGGCCTGGGCACCGAGAAGGCGAACGGCACCGTCATCGTCAGCGGCGCGGGCTCGACGTGGACCGCCAGGCACAACAGCGTCGACAACCAGCAGGCCGGCGTGCACGTCGGCTTCAACGCTGGCGCCACCGGCACGGTCACGGTCAGCAACGGCGGCCGGATGACGGTCGACAGCTCGGCCATGCCGTCCACGGCCAACGCCTTCCTCAACATCGGCCAGAACGGCGGCAAGGGCACGTTGACCGTGACCGGGGCCGGCTCGGTGCTGGAGCTGATCAATGGCGGCGCGATCCAGGCCGGCCGCAGCAACAGCGCCGGCGGCACCGTCGGCCAGGGCACCTTCAGCGTGCTGGCCGGGGCCACCGCGATGGCGACCTTCCTCAACGTGGGCCGTGACGGATCGACCGGCACGGCGACGATCGACGGCAGCGGCTCGCAGCTGATGCTGTCGGGCGTCGGCCCCTGGTCCACGGGCGGCCTCGGCCCGGCCGCCGCCAACATCGGCTGGATCGGCAGTGGCCAGGTCACCGTGTCCAACGGCGGTCAGTTGCACATCTCCGACGGCGGCGCCGATACCAGCGCCGGGCCGGGCAGCCCGCACCTGATCGTCGGCCGCGACGGCGGCACGGGGACCCTGATGATCAAGAGCGGGGGATTGGTCGAGGTCGTCTCGACGTCGATCAGCCCGGCCCCGGGGGCGGCGGACAACTTCAACCCCTTCGGCTCCGTCGGCCGCGGCGCCGGCTCGACCGGCACGATCGTCATCGAAGGCGGCGGCAAGCTGCGGATGACCGGCAACGCCGTATCGACGCCGACCTTCCGCCGCGGCACCGACCTGAACATCGGCGGCGAGAGCGACAGCGTCGCCGGCGGCACCGGTACGGTCAGCATCACCGGCCCCGGCTCCGAACTCAGGGTCACCGGCGCCGATGCGTTCATCGCGGTCGGCCGCAACGGTACCGGCACGCTCGACATGAAGAACGGCGCGCTCGTCGAGACGATGATCATCAACGTCGGCCGCGGCAACACGGCGAGCTCGATCGGCAATGGCACGCTGCTGATGGACAACAGCACGCTGCTGCTCAACGGCCAGCAGACCGGCAGCGTCGAGCAGTTCGGCGCCGGCCTGACCCTGGGCAACCGCGGCGGCACCGGCCAGGCGGCGCTGACGAACGGCAGCGTCGTGACGATCACGAACATGGGCTCGTCCGGCGCCGGGCTGAACCTCGGCGGCACCGGGCCCAATCCGCTGGGCACCGGCACGCTGACGATGGACGGCGGCTCGACGATCACGATCGTCACCCAGCCGGGCCTGGCAAGCGCGACCATCGGCCGCGACGGAACCGGTACGGTCGCGCTTTCCGGCGGCAGCACGATCGACATCGGCACCGGGACGGTACACGTCGGCCGGATGCCGACCGGCCTGGGAACAGCGAGCTTGAGCGGCGCCTCGAAGATCCTGGCCGGCCTGGTCAACATCGGCGGCTCGAGCGACACCGAGGCCGGCGGCACCGGCTCGGTCTCGGTCGACGGGCTGGGCAGCGAGCTGCGCGCCTCGGGTCCGAGCGGGTTCATCGGTATCGGCCGCAGCGGCAGCGGCGCGCTCGACGTGACCAACCAGGGCAAGGTGTCGGCCATCGTGCTCTCGGTCGGCCGCGGCAACGGCGGCAGCGGCTTGCTCAACGTCGATGGCAGCACGGTGGAACTGAGCGGCCAGCAAACCACCGGCAACCTCGTCGGCGCGGCCCTGGCCGTGGGCATCGGCGGCGGCAACGGCATCGCCAGCATCGGCAACGGCAGCGTCGTCAACATCACCAACCTCGGCAGCTCCGGCGCCAGCGTTACGGTCGGGGGCAGTGTCCTGTTTCCGCAGGGCACCGGCACGCTGGCGTTGACCGGCGGCTCGCAGCTCAACGTCACCGCGGCTTCGGCCGGGCTGGCCAGCGTGACGATCGGCCGGAACGGCACAGGCACGGCCATCATCGACGCCAGCGCGATGAACGCCGGCAGCGGCAGCATCTACATCGGCCGCGAGGTGGGTTCGGTCGGCACGCTGGTCATGTCCAACGGGTCGACCCTGAATGCCGGCTATGTCGGCGTCGGCGTGAGCCAGCCCTACGACAAGGTCAACGGCATCCAGAGCAACGGCGGCACCGGCATCGTCGTGATGAACAACAGCACGATCAACACCGGCGTGTTCGAGGTCGGCGCGAACGGCATCGTCACCGGCCACAACGGCACGATCGACGCCGTCGGCGACGTGATCGTCGGCGGCACGCTGGCCCCTGGCAACTCGCCGGGGCGCATCCGCATCATGTGCAACCTGATCATGCTGGCCGGCAGCAAGATCGTGCTCGAGATCTCCGGCAGCGGCAGCAGCCTTGCCGACTACCAGATCGACCAGCTGGTGATCGGCGACGACGCGACCTTCGACCTGGCGAGCGCGCAGATCGAGTTCAGCTTCCTCGGCAACACCAACCCGAACACGGTCTCCGCGCTCGGCGGGTTGAACCTGGACTACTACCTGCGCGCCGGAAGCACCGGCGCGCCGGTCGACGGGCCGACGCAGGCGCTGTCGACGCAGTTCACGGCCGGGCAGACCTGGTCCAACGTCATCGACTCGAGCAAGGTGACGGCGGTTTCGGATCGCTGGGATGTCACCTCGTTCACCTACGGGGGGGACGGCAGCTTCACCGCCACCGCGGTGCCGGTGCCCGAGCCCTCGACCTGGGGCATGCTGTTCGTCGGCCTGGCCGCGGTGGGAGCGATCGCCCGCCGGCGCCGGGCGGCCTCGGCAGCGGCCTGACCGTCGCCGGCGCGGCCCCTCAGCGGGGCCGCGCGGCGGCGGCGCGCGGCGGCTCCACCCAGCGCCCGTCCAGCAGCAGCTGGTGCGGCCGGAACTGCGACTTGTAGGCCATCTTCGCGCTGCGCTCGATCCAGTAGCCCAGGTACACGTGGCGCAGCTCGAGCAGCTTCGTCTGCTCGATCTGCCACAGCACGCTGTAGGTGCCGTAGCTCGCATCGGCCTCGGGCTCGTAGAAGGTGTAGACGGCCGAGATGCCGTCGTTCAGCACGTCCAGGATCGAGACCATCTTCAACGCGCCGAGCCGGCCCGCCGGCGCCGGCGCGCGGAACTCCACCAGCCGCGAGTTCACGCGCGTCTGCAGCAGGAACTGGGTGTATTGGTCGACGCTGTCGTGGTCCATGCCGCCGCCGGCATGGCGCCCGGCCTGGTAGCGCAGGTACAGCTGGTAGTGCTCGGGCACGAAGCCCAGCCGCAGCACCCGCGCCTTCAGGTCGGCATGCTGCTTCCAGGCCCGGCGCTGGCTGCGCGACGGCTTGAAGGTGGCCACCGGCACGCGCAGCGGCACGCAGGCGCGGCAGCCGTCGCAGTAAGGCCGGTAGGTGAACATGCCGCTGCGGCGGAAGCCGCCGGCGACCAGGCCGGAATAGACGTCGGCGTTGATCAGGTGGCTGGGCGTGGCCACCTGCGAGCGCGCCTGCCGCTCGGGCAGGTAGCTGCAGGGATACGGCGCCGTCGCGTAGAACTGCAGCGACGACAGCGGGAGTTCTTTGAGGTGGGTCACGCGCGGGAACCGGGCTCCGGCGGGCGCAGCGCCGGCAGCTGCGCCCAGACCGACTCATCATAGGTCCAATCGGCGATCGGGGCCTCCCCGCAGGCGCGGGCCAGGTGGCGCTCGAAGTCCGCCCGCGGCACTTCGCGCGCGCCGAGCGAGGCCAGGTGCGCGGTGGCCTGCTGGCAGTCGATCAGCGTCACGTCGTGGGCGCGGCAGAAGGCCACCAGGGCCGCGAGCGCGATCTTCGACGCGTCGCAGGCGTGCGCGAACATCGATTCGCCGAAGAACATGCGGCCGATCGCCACACCGTACAGGCCACCCGCGAGCCGGCCGTCGACCCAGGTCTCGAAGCTGTGCACGACGCCGGCGCGGTGCCAGGCGGTGTAGGCGCGTTGCATCTGCGGCACGATCCAGGTGCCGTCCTGCCCGGGCCGCGGCGTGCGCGCACAGGCGTCGATCACGCGCTCGAAGGCGCTGTCGATGCGCAGCTCGCACCCCGGGGTTCGCACGAACCGGCGCAGCACCTTGGCGAAGCTGCGCGCCACGCGGAACTCGGCCACCGGCAGCACCATGCGCGGGTCGGGGCTCCACCACAGCACCGGCTGGCCGGACGAGAACCACGGGAAGATGCCGCGCCGATAGGCCTGCTCGAGCCGCCGCGGGCTCAGCGTGCCGCCGGCGGCCAGCAGGCCCGGCGCGTCGCTGTCGGGGCCGAGCGCGAGCACCGTCGGCGGGAACGGCGCGTCGCCGTCGATCCAGGGCACCATGCCCACAATATGCCAACAATCGGCGGCGCCCACCTTGGCGTCCCATTTACTTGACAACTAAACTTTTTAGCTGCAAACTGGCTCCGTCGTCCATTCGCAGGAGGCCAGCGCCCCATGAAGATCGTCTGCATCGGCGGCGGCCCCGCGGGCCTGTATTTCGGCCTGCTGATGAAGCAGCTGGACCCGGCCCACGACATCACCGTGGTCGAGCGCAACAAGCCCTACGACACCTTCGGCTGGGGCGTGGTGTTCTCCGACCAGACGATGGACAACATGCGGCAGTGGGACAAGCCCACGGCCGAGGCGATCCAGCAGGCCTTCAACCACTGGGACGACATCGAGCTGGAGTTCAAGGGCCGCACGATCCGCTCCGGCGGCCACGGCTTCGTCGGCATCGGCCGCAAGAAGCTGCTGAACATCCTGCAGGCGCGCTGCGAGGAGCTGGGCGTCGAGCTGGTGTTCGATACCGACGTCGATTCGGATGCCGACTTCCCCGACGCCGACCTGATCATCGCCAGCGACGGCATCAACTCGAAGATCCGCAACAAGTACGCGCAGGTCTTCAAGCCCGACCTGGTGACGCGCCCCAACCGCTACATCTGGCTCGGCACGCACCGCCTGTACGACGCCTTCACCTTCGTCTTCGAGAAGACCGAGCACGGCTGGTTCCAGGCGCACATCTACAAGTTCGACGAGAACACCACGACCTACATCGTCGAGACGCCCGAACACGTGTGGAAGGCGCATGGCCTGGATCAGGCCGACCAGGCGCAGTCGATCGCCTTCTGCGAGCAGCTGTTCGCGGCCAACCTGCGCGGCGAGAAGCTGATGACCAACGCGCGCCACCTGCGCGGCTCGGCCTGGCTGAACTTCCAGCGCGTGAAGTGCGAGCAGTGGTCGCACTTCAACGGCCGCGCGCACGTGGTGCTGATGGGTGACGCGGTGCACACCGCGCACTTCGCGATCGGCTCGGGCACCAAGCTGGCGATCGAGGACGCGATCGAGCTGACGCGGCAGTTCAAGGAACACGGTGACTCGCCGGAGCACGTCGGCCAGGTGCTGCAGCGCTATCAAGAGCTGCGCAGCGTCGACGTGCTGCGGCTGCAGAACGCCGCCTGGAACGCGATGGAATGGTTCGAGGTGGTGGGCGAGCGTTATGCCGACCAGCTGCCGCCCGAGCAGTTCATGTACTCGATGCTGACGCGCAGCCAGCGCATCAGCCACGAGAACCTGCGCCTGCGCGACGCGAAGTGGCTGGGCGGCTACGAGCGCTGGTTCGCCGAACAGGCCGGCATGACGCTGCCGGCCGGGCAGCCCGCGCCGCCGCCGATGTTCACGCCCTACACCGTGCGCGGCGTGACGCTGAAGAACCGCGTCGTCGTTTCGCCGATGGCGCAGTATTCCTGCGTCGACGGGCTGCCGGCCGACTACCACCTGGTGCACCTGGGCGCGCGCGCGATGGGCGGCGCCGGCCTGGTGATGGCCGAGATGACCTGCCCCACGCCGGATGCGCGCATCACGCCCGGCTGCCCGGGGCTGTGGGACACCGCGCAGCGCGACGGCTGGAAGCGCATCGTCGACCATGTGCATGCCCACACCGACGCGAAGATCGGCCTCCAGCTCGGCCATGCGGGCCCGAAGGGTTCGACCAACGCGCCGTGGGACGGCGACGGCGCCGACCGGCCGCTGCCTGCGGGTAACTGGCCGCTGATCGCGCCGTCGGCCGTGCCGTACCTCGAAGACGGCGCCGTGCCGCGCGCGATGACCCGCGCCGACATGGACCGCGTGCGCGACGACTTCGTCAAGAGCACGCGCTATGCGGCCGAAGCCGGATTCGACTGGCTCGAGCTGCACTGCGCCCACGGCTACCTGCTGTCGGCCTTCATCTCGCCGCTGACCAACAAGCGCAGCGACGCGTACGGCGGCAGCCTGGCCAACCGGCTGCGCTGGCCGCTGGAGGTGTTTGCCGCGATGCGCGAGGTCTGGCCGAAGCAGCTGCCGATGTCGGTGCGCATCTCGGCGCACGACTGGGTCGAAGGCGGCATCACGCCCGAAGACGCGGTGGAAATCGCGCGCGCCTTCAAGGCCGCGGGCGCGGACCTGATCGACTGCTCGTCCGGCCAGGTCAGCGCCGCGCAGAAGCCCAGCTATGGCCGCATGTACCAGACGCCCTTCGCCGACCGCATCCGCCAGCTGGCCGGCATCCCGACGATCGCGGTCGGCGCGATCAGCGAAGCCGACCACGTGAACAGCATCATCGCCGCCGGCCGCGCCGACCTGTGCGCGATCGCGCGGCCGCACCTGGCGAACCCGGCCTGGACGCTGACCGAGGCGGCGAAGATCGGCTGGACACCGCTGCCGTGGCCGAAGCAGTACCTTTCCGGCAAGAGCCAGATGGAGTCGCTGTTCGCGCGCGAGAAGGCGATGCAGGCCGCGCCGGCCTACAAGGAGCCGGCCTGAATGGACCACCCCCTGCGCGATTCGCGCGAAGCCACGGCGGAGTCGTTGACATGAAGCGCGCCGCCGGCGGGGAAGTGGCCCCGCTGCTCGACGCGCAGCGCATCGGCCTGGAGGCGCGCGCCGCGCGCGACGACCACCTGTCGCTGAAGCTGTGGCTGCGGCTGCTGGCCTGCTCGACCGACATCGAGACCGAGATCCGCAAGCGGCTGCGCGCGCGCTGCGGCATGACGCTGGCGCGCTTCGACTACCTGGCCCAGCTCGAGCGCCACCCCGGCGGCTTGCGCATGAGCGCGCTGTCGCGCTACCTGATGGTCACCGGCGGCAACGTCACCGGCTTGACCGACGAGCTGGAGCGCTCGGGCCTGGTGCAGCGCGATGCCGAGCCCGACGACCGCCGCTCATGGCGCGTGACGCTGACGCCGAAGGGCCGCAAGACCTTCGAGCAGATCGCCGCGGAACACGAGCGCTGGGTGGTCGAGCTGCTCGGCGGCATCGCCGACGCCGACCGGCACCAGCTCTACAACCTGCTCGGCCGGCTGCGCGTGCAGCTGTCGGCCCGGCACGAACCGAAGGAGAAGCGAACCCCATGAGCATCGACCCCGCACTGCTCGCCGGCAACCGGCGCCCGCAGGCCGGCTACCGCGCCGAACACTTCCTCTGGCACGTCGAAGGCGGCATCGGCACCGTGACGCTGAACCGCCCCGAGCGCAAGAACCCGCTGACCTTCGCCTCGTACGCCGAGCTGCGTGACCTGTTCGGCCGGCTGAAGCACGCCGACGACGTCAAGGCCGTCGTGATCCACGGCGCCGGCGACAACTTCTGCTCCGGCGGCGACGTGCACGAGATCATCGGCCCGCTGATCGAGCTGAAGGCGCCCGAGCTGCTGCTGTTCACGCGCATGACCGGCGACCTGGTGAAGGCGATGCGCCATTGCCCGCAGCCGATCGTCGCCGCGATCGACGGCGTCTGCGCCGGCGCCGGCGCGATCGTCGCGATGGCCTCCGACCTGCGCTTCGGCACCGCGCGCTCGAAGACCGCGTTCCTGTTCAACCGCGTCGGCCTGGCCGGCTGCGACATGGGCGCGTGCAACATCCTGCCGCGCATCGTCGGCCACGGCCGCGCGAGCGAGCTGCTGTACACCGGCCGCGCGCTGGGCGGCGAGGAGGCTGCAGCCTGGGGTTTCTTCAACCGGCTGTGCGCGCCGGAGGCCGTGCTCGGCGAAGCACGGGCGATGGCCGAGGAGCTGGTGCGCGGCCCGACCTTCGCCAACGGCATCACGAAGAGCATGCTGCACCACGAGTGGGCGATGGACATCGACCAGGCGATCGAGGCCGAAGCGCAGGCGCAGGCGATCTGCATGCTGACCGAGGACTTCGGCCGCGCCTACCGCGCGTTCGCCGCCCGGCAGAAGCCGGTCTTCGAAGGCAACTGATGGCCCGCCCCCTGGCCGCTCGCCGGGCCACCCCGGTCGGCGGCGGCGGCTCTCTTCACGGAGGGTGCGATTCATGAGTGACACGAGTTATCTCGAATGGCCGTTCTTCGAGCCGCGGCACGCCGATCTGCAGCGCGCGCTCGAGGCCTGGGCGGCCGATCACGTCTCGCCGCACGCGCATGCCGACGTGGACGCCGAATGCCGCGCGCTCGTCGCCGCGCTCGGCCGCGGCGGCTGGCTGCGCCACGCGGTGGCCGGCGTCGCGCACGGCGGCGCCGGCGAATCGATCGACACGCGCGCGCTGTGCCTGATCCGCGAGACGCTGGCACGGCACTCCGGGCTCGCCGACTTCGCCTTCGCGATGCAGGGCCTGGGCTCGGGCGCGATCTCGCTCGCCGGCAGCGACGCGCAGCGGGCAGCCTACCTGACGCGGGTGGCGCGCGGCGAGGCGATCGCCGCGTTCGCGCTGTCCGAGCCGCAGGCCGGCTCCGACGTGGCCGCGATGGCCTGCTCGGCCCGGGTCGACGGCGATTCGGTCGTGCTGAACGGCGAGAAGACCTGGATCAGCAACGGCGGCATCGCCGACTTCTACGTGGTCTTCGCCCGCGACGACCACGGGCCCGGCACGCCGACGCGCGGCGCGAAAGGGATCTCCGCCTACATCGTCGACGCCGGCACGCCGGGCTTCGAGGTCGCCGAGCGCATCCCGGTCATCGCGCCGCACCCGCTGGCCCGGCTGCGTTTCACCGACTGCCGCGTGCCGCTCGCGCAGCGCGTCGGCGCAGCCGGCGAAGGCTTCAAGGTCGCGATGCGCACGCTCGACGTGTTTCGCACCTCGGTCGCGGCCGCGGCGCTGGGCTTCGCGCGGCGCGCGCTCGACGAGGCGCTGGCGCGGGCCACCAGCCGGCGCATGTTCGACCAGCGCCTGGCCGACTTCCAGCTCACCCAGGCCAAGCTCGCGCAGATGGCGACCACCGTCGACAGCGCCGCGCTGCTGACCTACCGCGCCGCCTGGCAGCGCGACCGGGGACACAACGTCACGCGCGAGGCGGCGATGGCGAAGATGGTCGCCACCGAAGGCGCGCAGCAGGTGATCGATGCCGCGGTGCAGGTCTTCGGCGGCCTCGGCGTCGTCAGCGAGCAGCCGGTGGAGCGGCTGTACCGCGAGATCCGCGCGCTGCGCATCTACGAAGGCGCCACCGAAGTCCAGCAGCTGATCATCGCGCGCGAGCTGCTGAAGAACCTGTCCGCCTGAAGGAGGAGCCCATGGCCACGGCCCACGTCGACACCTTCGCCCGCGACCACCTGCCGCCGCCCGAGGCGCTGCCGGAGATCCTGCTCGACCAGCCGTTCCTGCAATTCCCGGCGCGGCTGAACTGCGCGACCGAGCTGCTCGACCGGCACGTAACCGAAGGCCGGGGCGATCGCACCTGCCTGCGCACGCCCGACGGCCAACGCTGGAGCTACGCCGAGCTGCAGGACCGCGCGAACCGCATCGCCCGGGTGCTGGTGCACGAGATGGGGCTCGTGCCCGGCAACCGCGTGCTGCTGCGCGCGCCGAATAACCCGATGATGGCGGCGTGCTGGTTCGGCGTCGTCAAGGCGGGCGGCATCGCGGTCGGCAGCATGCCGCTGCTGCGCGCGGCGGAGCTGCGGCAGATCGTCGACAAGGCGCGGATCAGCCACGCCCTGTGCGACCTGCGGCTGATCGACGAGCTGCGCACCGCGGCCGCCGATTGCCCGACGCTGAAGCAGCTGCGCTGCTTCCACGATGACAGCCCCGACGGCCTGGAAGCGGCGATGGCCCGGCACGACGGCCGCTTCGCCAACGTCGACACCGCGGCCGACGACATCTGCCTGATCGCCTTCACTTCCGGCACCACCGGCACGCCGAAAGGCACGATGCACTTCCACCGCGACGTGATGGCCGCCTGCGCCTGCTGGCCGCCGCACGTGCTGCGCGCGAACGCGGACGACGTGTTCATCGGCAGCCCGCCGCTGGCCTTCACCTTCGGCCTCGGCGGGCTGCTGCACTTCCCGATGAGCGTCGGCGCGTCGGCGGTGCTGGTCGAGCGCGTCTCGCCGCCCGAGCTGCTCGACGCCGTGCTGAAGACCGGCGCGACGGTGATGTTCACCGCGCCGACCTCGTACCGCGCGATGGCGATGGCGCTGCAAGGGGCGAAGCTGCCGCCGAACAAGCTGCGCAAGTGCGTGTCGGCCGGCGAGGCGCTGCCCGCGGCGACGCGCGCGCTGTGGCGCGAGGCGAGCGGTCTCGAGATCATCGACGGCATCGGCTCGACCGAGCTGCTGCACATCTTCATCAGCGCCGACGAGCACGAGGCCCGGCCCGGCGCGACCGGCAAGGTGGTGCCCGGCTACGTCGCCTGCATCATGGACGCCGACGGCCGGCCGCTGCCGCCGGGCGAGGTCGGCGCGCTCGCGGTCAAGGGCCCCACCGGCTGCAAGTACCTGGCCGACCCGCGCCAGGCGAACTACGTCAAGGGCGGCTGGAACTATACCGGCGACGCCTACCGGCTCGACGCCGACGGCTACTTCCACTACCAGTCGCGCACCGACGACCTGATCGTCTCGGCCGGCTACAACATCGGCGGGCTCGAGGTCGAGGAGGTGCTGCTGCGCCACCCGGCGGTGGCCGAATGCGGCGTCGTCGGCGTGCCCGACGACGAGCGCGGGCAGATCGTCAAGGCCTTCGTCGTGCTGAAACCCGGCCACGCCGCCGATGCGGCGATGGTGCGCACGCTGCAGGAGCACGTGAAGCAGGCGATCGCGCCGTACAAGTACCCGCGTGCGGTCGAGTTCCGCGCGGCGCTGCCGCGCACCGAGACCGGCAAGCTGCAGCGCTTCAGGCTGCGCAGCGGCGGATGAGCGCCGCACGGCCGTTCCGAAGGCGCTCGCTCCCCCTCGGGGGGACGGGCCGCAGGCCCAAGGGGGCCCTGTGAGCGCCGTCGCCGAGCGCCACCGCTTCGAGCGGATGCAGACGATCCGCTTCTCGCACTGCGACCCGGCGGGCATCGTCTTCTTCCCGCACTACCTGGTGATGGTCAACGACCTGAACGAGGACTGGTTCGCGCACCTGCTCGGCGCGCCCTATGCCGACCTGGTCGGCCGCCGCCGCATCGGGCTGCCGACGGTGAGCCTGCAGTGCGACTTCAGCGCGATCAGCCGGATGGGCGAGAACGTGACGCTCGGCCTCACGGTCGAGCGCCTCGGCACGAAGTCGATCACGCTGCGCCACGGCTGCCGCCTCGGCGACGAGGCGCGGATGAGTGTGCGCCAGGTGATCGTGACGACCGATCTCGATACGCACCGCGCGGTCGACATCCCCGCCGACCTGCGCGCGGCGATCGCGCGTTTCATGGCGTCTTGAACAGGAACCGACGATGAACGACAAGCAAGTCCTGCAACCCGCGAACTGGCCCCGGCCGAAGGGCTACGCCAACGGCGTCGCCGCGCGCGGCCGCGTCGTCAGCGTCGCCGGCATGATCGGCTGGGACGCGGACGAGCACTTCGCGAGCGACCGGCTGGCGGACCAGGCGCGGCAGGCGCTGGCCAACGTCGTTGCGGTGCTGGCCGAGGCCGGCGCGACGCCGGCGCACATCGTGCGCATGACCTGGTACCTGACCGACAAGCGCGAATACCTCGAGCAGGGGCGCGAGATCGGCGCCGCCTACCGCGAGCTGATCGGCGACTTCGGCGTCGCGATGACCGCGGTGCAGGTGGCGGCGCTGATCGAGGACCGGGCGAAGGTCGAGATCGAGGTCACCGCGGTCGTGCCGGACTGACGCCCGCCCGTCGCGGCGCACGCGCCGGGCCGTCAACCGGCGCGCTTCGCTTCCTCCGGCGGCTTCGCCGGCGCCTCGTACCAGCGCGCGGGCGGCACGACCTTCGGCTCGGCCGGGTCGCCGCGGTAGTTCGGCGACATGATCTGCACGCCGTACTCGTTGAACACGTCCTGGATGTTCGCGTGCAGCTCGCTCATCACCACCGCCCGCGGCCGGGGCTCGGTCGGCACCGCCTGGCACACCAGCCGGTACTCGGGATAGAAGTCCGACAGCGCCACCTGGAACACCCGCGGCCGGGGATCCGCCAGCACGCCCGAGGTGCGCCGTGCGGCCTCGACCAGCATCGCCTCGACCTGGCGCCACGGCACGTCGTAGCCGATCGTCACGTTCGCGTCGACGATGAACCCCTGCCCCTTGACCGCGCGCGAGTAGTTGCGCGTGACCGCACCGAGCACCGAGGTGTTGGCGATCGTCAGCTCCTCGCCCATGCCGGTGCGGATGCGCGTGGTGAAGGCGCCGAGGTTGGTCACCGTGCCTTCGTGGCTGTCGATGCGCACGTACTCGCCGCTGTGGAAGGCGCGGGTGTAGGTCAGGATCAGCCCGCTGGCGAGATGGCCGACGATGTTCGACGCGCCGAGCGAGATCATCAGGCCGAGCAGCACCGACAGGCCCTTGAAGGCCTCGGTGTCCGACCCCGGCAGGTACGGATACGCCATCACCAGCGCGAACAGCCAGACGCCGCCGACCGTGAGCTTCGAGGTCGTCGGCGCGACATCGGCGCCGAGCCAGCCGACCTGGATCTGCCCGGCGGCGACCTTGGCGAAGAAGCGGCGCAGCAGCCGCACCAGCAGCCAGGCCAGCCAGAAGATCAGGCCCGCGGCGATCAGGTCCGGAATCGCACGCACGATGCCGAGGGTGAAGCGCGCGACGAGGTCGAACAGGAAGGTGTTGAGCTGCTCGCCCCAGGGCCGGGTGAACGGGAACAGCGCGAGCGTCACGCTGAGCCACTCGTACAGCAGCAGCAGCAGCAGGCCCCAGAAGGCCACGCCCAGCAGCCAGCGCTCGAAGCGCAGCAGGCCCTCGCGGCGCACGACCTCGACACCGCCGACGCGCAGCTTGTCGACGTTGGCGAGCGTCTTCGCGGTGATCCAGGCCTCGACCCGGCGCCGCACCCGCAGCACGATCCAGAGCACGCCCAGCACCAGCGCGGCGACGCCGATTGCGACCGCCGTCGCGCGCAGCAGCGCCCTCAGGTCGCGCGCCTCGCGCGACTCGTCGATCACCCGCTGCAGCATCGCCGCGGCATCGTGTGCCGCGGCGCGCGCGTCGGCGAGCGTGCCGTCGGCCGTGTCGCCCGGGACGACGGCGAACATCGACCTCCCGTCGATCGTCACCAGCGTGCCCTCGGCGCGCTCCTGCACGCCGACGGCGAGCGGGCCGCCGGCCTCGATCGCCTGGCGGATCCGGCGCTCGGCCTCCTCGGCGCGCTGCTCGGGGGGCCGGGCGAAGAAGCTGCTGCGCAGCGTCACGATCAGCCGGTTCAGCACGACGACGCGGCCCGGCCGCTCGGCCTGCGCCGACGCCGATTCGGCCGCGGCC
>JAFLDG010000439.1 GCA_017302495.1 Burkholderiales bacterium | reverse complement strand
GGCGTCGCCCTGCCAGGCGTGCAGCAGGTGGTCGATACGCAGCCGCAGCCGGCGCGCGTCGCCCCGGCTGCCGTGCAGCACGCGCAGCAGGCTGTCCTTCTTGCGCGCCGCGGTCCAGTCGCGGCCGCCGCGCTCGAGCCCGGCGGCCAGCCGCTCGATCAGCAGCGCCCAGTCCTGGCCCTGGGCGCCTGCGGCGTCGGCCAGCGCGCCGAGCACCGCGGCGGCCGCGTCCCAGCGGCCGGCGAGCAGGCCCTGCGCCAGCGCATCGCCGCGGCCGCTGCCGTCGTCGAGCAGCCCGGCCATGCGCTGCAGCACCGCCCGCGCCGCCTCGGGCAGCGCCGCGGCCGGCGCCGCCGCCGGCGCGGCGACCGCACCGCCCTCGGCGGCGTAGGCGCGGGCATAGTTCTCCGGCGTCGGCTCGACGCGCTCGAGCGCCATCCGGCGCAGCGCGGCCTTGGCCAGCTGCACCGGCGACGCGGCGGCGGCGACCTGCGCCGCGCCGTGCGAGAGATCCATTGTTCTTGTACCTCGCTCGCGGGATGTCCGCCGACACCCGGTTCAGATCTGGCGGCCGGCGGCGGCGCGCAGACCGCCGTCGCCGAAGTCGCTGCGGGCGGCCTGCCCGATCCACGGCGCCTTGCGCGGCAGCACGGTCTGCTGCAGCCAGCGTTCGATCTCCGCGGCCGGGATCGCGCGGCTGAACAGGAAGCCCTGCATCGCGCTGCAGCCCAGGCGGTGCAGCACCTCCATCTGGCGCAGGTTCTCGACGCCCTCGCCGATCACGCGCAGGCCGAGCGAACGCGACAGCGCGATGATCGCGGTCACCACCGCCGCGCTCTGCGGCGTGATGCCGAGGTTGTGCACGAACGAGCGGTCGATCTTCAGCTCGGCGATCGGCAGCGTGGTCAGGTAGGCGAGCGACGAGTAGCCGGTGCCGAAGTCGTCGATCGAGATCTCGACGTTCAGGTCCTTCAGCATGTGCAGGCCCGGCGTCAGCGCCTGCAGGTCCTTCATCAGCCCGTTCTCGGTGATCTCGAGCTTCAGCGCGCGGTGCGGCACGCCGGCGCCGGTGGCGTACTGGTGGATCTGTTCGCCGAGGTCGCTGCGTTCGAACAGCCGGCTCGGCAGGTTGACCGCGATCGACTCGTCGAAGCCGAAGCTGAGCTTCCACTCGCGCGCCTGGCGCGCGGCCTCGCGCAGCGCCCACAGCGACAGCGGCACGATCAGCCCCGACTCCTCGGCCAGCGGGATGAAGTCGCCGGGCGGCACCAGCTGGTGGCCGCGCTGCCAGCGCATGAGCGCCTCGGCGCCGATCATGCGCGCGCCGCGCACGTCGACGATCGGCTGGTAGTGCAGCACCAGCTCGTCGCGCTCGATCGCCTTGTGCAGCGCGGCCTCCAGCTCCAGCCGCTCGCGGCCCTGGCCGGCGAGCATCGGGCTGTACAGCGCCGCCGCGTTCTTGCCCTGCGCCTTGACCGAGTACATCGCCACGTCGGAGTTGCGCAGCAGGTCGGCCACGGTCGCGCCGTCGCGCGGATAGATCGCGATGCCGACGCTGGCGGTGACGAAGCACTCCTGCGTGCCGACGAAGATCGGCGCGCGCATCTTCTCGAGGATGCGATCGGCCACCCGCCGCGCGTCGGCCTCGTCGCCGACCTCGGGCAGCAGCGCGATGAACTCGTCGCCGCCGAGCCGGCCGACCGCCTCGAGCGCACGGTGCGCGCGCGGGCCGGCCGCCTCGAGCGTGCCTTCGGGCACCCGCTCGCTGTGGCGCACGCACTCGCGCAGCCGCGCCGCGACCTCGACCAGCAGATCGTCGCCGGCGCCATGGCCGAGCGTGTCGTTGATCACCTTGAAGCGGTCGAGGTCGATCAGCAGGAACGCGCACTGATGGCCGAACCGGCGCGCATGCCCGATCGCGCGGTTCATGCGATCGACAAGCTGGTGCCGGTTCGGCAGCTTGGTCAGCGCGTCGAAGTTCGCCAGGCGGCGGATCTGGTCCTCGTTCTGCCGGCGGTCGGTCACGTCCTGCACGATGCCGGTGTAGCCGATGCCGTGGCCCTGCTCGCTGAACTCGGGCTCGGCCTCGATGTGGACGATGCGCTCCTGGCCGTCCGGCAGCAGCACCTGCACGTCGTCGTCGATGACGGACGCGTGCCGGACCTTGGCCGTCAGCAGGCGCAGCACGCCCCGGCGCCGGTCGGGCGCGACGAGGCGCAGCACCTGGCGCAGCCCGGCCGGCTGGCCCGGCGCCAGCCCGAGGACGCGCTGGCCCTGCACCGACAACACCAGCTGGCCGCCGCGGCCGCGGCCGCGGTGCCAGTCGAAGCTGCCCATGCGCGCCATGTCCTGCGCGCGCGCGAGCGTCGCCTTGCTGCGCTCGAGCTCGATGTGCATGCGCGACGCGCGCAGCATGTACTGCAGCCGGCCGGCGAGCAGGCTCCATTGGTTGGACTTGACGAAGAAGTCGGTCGCGCCCGCCTGGTACGCGCGCTGGATCGACACCTCGTCGTCGAGGCCGGTCAGCATCAGCACCGGCACCAGGTCGCAGCCCGCCATCGCGCGCAGCCGGCGACAGGTGTCGAAGCCGTCGAGCCCGGGCATGATCGCGTCGAGCACGATCAGGTCCGGCGTCCACTCGGCGAGCCGCTGCAGGGCATGATCGCCGCTCGGCGATTCGCTGACGGCGAAACCGCGCTCGCGCAGCGCGATCGCGGTCAGCAGCAGGTTGACTTCGTCGTCGTCGACGAGCAGCACCTCGGCCGGACGGGCGTCCGGGGCCTGCAGGCCGGACAGCGACTCGCTCATCGCGCCGAGGTCCCGAGCAGCCGGCGCACCGCGACGAGCACGCGCCGGCCCTCGTGCTGCAGCCCGGCGAGCGACGCGTCGATGCCCGGATCCTGCTCCTGGCGCAGCCGGTGTTCGACCTCGCTGCAGTGCTGCGACAGCCGCAACGCGCCGACGCTGGCCGAGGACGACTTCAGCGTGTGCGCGACATGGCGCACCGAGTCGCTGTCGCCCTGCCGCTGCGCCGCGGCGGCCTGGTCGAGCAGGCGCTCGAGCGAGCCCTCGAAGGCGCGCAGGACGCGCTCGACCACCTGGTTCTCGCCGCGCGGGTCCAGCGCCTGCAGCCGCTGCAGCGCCGCGGCGTCGAGCACGGCCGGCGCCGCCGCCTCGGCGGCCGGTGCCGGCAGCGGCGACGGCAAGGGCACGGAATCCACGCGTCGATGATACGGAGCCCCCCCGAACGCGGGTCCGACATAAGTCACGGACCGACCGGCGTCGAGCGTCTGCGGCGCGCTTTCGCACGCCCTGCGGGCGGCGGGAGGGCGCTCCGTACAATGATTTGATGCCTGTGTCGAGCGCTGCAGCCCACTGGTGGCCCTGGCTGTTCGCCGCGATCGCGCTCGGCGCCGGCGCCGCGGCCTATGCAGCGGGCAGATCGGAA
>JAFLDG010000438.1 GCA_017302495.1 Burkholderiales bacterium | reverse complement strand
CGCCTGTTCGTCGGCGTGTTCGTCGCCGGCAGCGCGCTGGCCGGCCTGGGCGGCGTGATGTGGGGGCTGTACCAGCAGAGCGTGGTGCCGCAGATCGGCGCGCAGGTCAACGTGCTGATCTTCATCGTCATCATCATCGGCGGGCTGGGCTCGACCTTCGGCTGCTTCGTCGGCGCGCTGCTGGTCGGGCTGATGGCCAACTACACCGGCTACCTGGCGCCGAAGGTGGCGCTGTTCTCCAACATCGGGTTGATGGTGGCCATCCTGCTGTGGCGGCCGCAGGGGCTCTATCCCGTCACGAACCGGTAGCCGCACCATGCTCGATCGACTCTTGTCGCACGACTTCCCGCGCAGCCGCTGGCTGGCGCTGGCGCTGCTGATGGTGGCCGTCGGCCTGGCCCTCGCGCCCTTCCTGTTCCCGGGCAGCAAGGCGCTGGGCGTGGCCGCCAAGATGCTGATCTTCGTGCTGCTGGTGGCCAGCTACGACCTGCTGCTGGGCTACACCGGCATCGTCAGCTTCGCGCACACGATGTTCTTCGGCATCGGCGCCTACGGCATCGCCATTGCCAGCACGCGGCTGGGCGAAGGCTTCGTCGCGCTGTTCACGGGCTTGAGCGTGGCGCTGGTGCTGTCGCTGGGGCTGTCGCTGGTGATCGGCCTGTTCAGCCTGCGGGTGAAGGCGATCTTCTACGCGATGATCACGCTGGCCGTGGCCGCGGCCTTCCAGACGCTGGCTTCGCAGCTGAGCGACATCACCGGCGGCGAGGACGGCCTGAGCTTCAAGAACCCGACGCTGTTCAGCCCGAGCTTCGAGCCCTTCGAGAGCGAGGTCTTCGGCGTCATGCTCGACGGCAAGGTGTTCAGCTACTACCTGCTGTTCGTGGTGGTGGCGATGCTGTTCCTGCTGCTGCTGCGCATCGTCAACAGCCCCTTCGGCCGCGTGCTGCAGGCGATCCGCGAGAACGACTTTCGCGCCGAGGCCATCGGCTACCGCACGGTGGTCTATCGCACCTGGAGCAACGTGCTGTCGGCGCTGTTCGCCACCGTGGCCGGCGCGCTGCTGGCGCTGTGGCTGCGCTACACCGGCCCGGACACCACGCTGAGCTTCGAGATCATGCTCGACATCCTGCTGATCGTCGTCATCGGCGGCATGGGCACGATGTACGGCGCGGTGATCGGCTCGGTGCTCTTCGTCTTCGCGCAGAACTACCTGCAGGACCTGCTGAAGCTCGGCGCCGGCGCGCTGGAAGGCGTGCCGGTGTTGTCGCAACTGGTCTCGCCCGACCGCTGGCTGTTGTGGCTGGGCGTGCTGTTCGTGCTGTCGGTGTACTACTTCCCGACCGGCGTGGTCGGCCGCTTGCGCCTGGGCGCGCTGCGGGGCGAGCGATGAGCTTCACGTCGAACTACCTGCGCTGCGCCGGGCGCGAGCTGCACCTCACCGATTGGGGTGCGCAGCACGCCGAGGTCGTGATCGCCTGGCACGGCCTGGCGCGCACCGGCCGCGACATGGACGAGATCGCCGCGCACCTCGCGCAGCGCTGGCGCGTGATCTGTCCGGACACGATCGGCCGGGGCCTCAGCGAATGGAGCCCGGACCCGAAAGCCGAGTACTGCCTGGAGTTCTATGCCCGGCTCGCGACCGAGCTGCTCGACCAGCTGGGGCTCGACCAGGTGCACTGGCTCGGCACCTCGATGGGCGGCGCGATCGGGCTGAAGGCGGCGGCCGGCCCCTTAAGCGGCCGGATCCGCCGGCTGGTGCTGAACGACATCGGCCCGCAGCTCGAGGCCGCCGCGGTCGAGCGCATCCGCACCTACGCCGGCAGCCCGCCGGCGTTCGCGACCGTGACCGAGCTGGAGCAGTACTTTCGCACCGTCTACAAGCCCTACGGCGCGATGACCGACGCGCAGTGGCGGCGGCTGACCGAGACCTCCACCCGCCGCCTGCCCGACGGCCGCGTCACGCCGCACTACGACCCGGCGATGGCCCAGCAGTTCGTCCACCATCCGGACGACTACGACCAGTGGGATGCCTGGGACCGCCTGGACCTGCCGGTGCTGTGCCTGCGCGGCGAGCACTCCGACCTGCTGCGGCCCGACGTGGCCGAGGCGATGCGCGTGCGCGGCCCGCGCGCGGTGGTGGTCGAGATCGCCGGCTGCGGCCACGCGCCGACGCTGAACACGCCCGACCAGTTCGCGCTGGTCGAGCGCTTCTTCGCGGCCTGACGCCGCATTCAACCGGAGACGACGATGCCGAGATCCTTTGTCCGCCCCCTCGCCGCCTTGCTGTGCAGCGCGCTGTGGCTGGGCGCGAATGCCGCCGGAACGGTCGGCACCGAGTTCCCGACCGGCTTCCCGGCGATCGAGGACGCGTCGCTCTCCCGGCCGGTGATCGGCTTCGGCGCCGCCGGGCCGATCCAGCGCACCCCGGTGATCTTCCTGCACGGCAACAACGACTCGCCGTTCCCGACCGCGTGCAACCGCTTCGGCGGCATCCGGGCGCTGGCGCAGCACTTCGCCGACAACGGCTATGCGACGAGCGAGCTCTGGGCCCTGGGCTACCAGGGCGATCAGTGCGACCTGCTCCTGCCGCCGCCCGGCGGCCAGACGCTGCGCGCGCGCATCGGCCACACGCACCAGGCGAACGTGCCCGACCTGCGCCGCTTCGTCGCTGCGGTGCTGGCCTACACCGGCGCCGCGCAGGTGGACATCGTCGGCCACAGCATGGGCGCGACGCTGGCGCGCGAGTGGATGCGGCAGGACAACGCCTACCAGACGGTGCGGCGGCTGGTGTCGATCGACGGGCCGCACCACGGCATCATCAACTGCTCGCCGTCGCCGCTGAACTACTTCCAGCTGGAAGCCCTCGGCGGTTTCACGCCGGACAGCGCGCTGTGCCAGGAGGTCGGTTCGCCGAACACGCCGTTCCTGAAGCGGCTCAACGGCCCCGGCGGCAGTGCCGAGACGGCCGGGCCGACGAAGGTGCTGGCGATCCGCAATGCCGACAAGAGCTTCGTCTACTTCCCGGTGCAGGACGGCGCGATCCCGCCCGTGCCGGCCGAGGATTCCTTCGGCCAGCCGACCGACTTCTCGCGCAGCGCCGCGCTGAAGGGTGCGCGGCCGCTCGACCTCACCGGCCAGGGTGCCTACGACACGATCCTCGGCACCGCGCACATCGGCATCCTGAACTCGCCGCAGACGCGGGCGGCGGCGCTGGAGTTCCTGACCGCGCGGCCCTGAGGGCGCGGTCGGCGGCGCAGGCCGGCCGGACAGCGCCGGCCGGTCGGCGCCGGACACCGCCCGAGCCGCACGATGCGCGCCGACCCGCGCGCCCGCCGCCGGGCCCGGTGCAGAATCGGCGCGTGAAGCTGCGGTCGATGATGCGCTGCGCGGCCCTCGTGCTGGCCGCGGCCATCGCGCTGCCGGCCGCGGCCCAGACGGCACCGACCCCGGCC
>JAFLDG010000437.1 GCA_017302495.1 Burkholderiales bacterium | reverse complement strand
AAGCCCGGCCGTGGGGCGCGGCGGGACAAGCGCCGTCCCTGCGGACGGCGCTGGGCCAGCCGAACCGGCCGGGCATGCAGAGCCCGGCCGTCGGGGAAGTGCGGAAACGCGTGGGGCAGCCGCCGGACGCGCCGCCAGTGATCAAAGGCGCAACTTGAGGACAAAGTCCCAAGTTTTTGATCTTGCAGAAGAATTTCGTCTGACCTAGACTCCGCCCATGGTTGCGATGGGGTCGTTCCTGGGCGAAGCGCCACCGGCGCCGGCACGCTGGCGGCAAGCGGTGCTGGCGGTCGGGCTGCTGGTGCTGCTGGCAGCTTCGCCCTGGGCCGAGGCCGCGGCGCGGGAGGCGCAGAGCCGCAAGCCGGCGGCGCAGGCGCCGGCCAAGGGCAAGGCCAGCGCCCGGATCACGCCGAAGTCGCGCGCGGCGGCGCCGCGCGGTCGCGCGTCGGTCGTGCGGGTGGCGCCGGCACGGCCATCCTTCGGCCAGGTCTTCGGCCTGCATGCGACCGACGACCCGCTGGACCTGAAGTCCAGCGTCGCCTTGGTCGTCGATCAGGAGACGCGCCAGATCCTGTTCAGCAAGAACCCCGAGGCGGTGCTGCCGATCGCGTCGATCACGAAGCTGATGACCGCACTCGTCGTCACCGAAGCCGGCCTGCCGCTGGACGAGGTGCTGACGATCACGCAGGATGATGTCGATACCGAGAAGGGCAGCCGCTCGCGGCTGAACGTCGGCACCCAGCTCTCTCGCGGCGAAATGCTGCACCTGGCGCTGATGTCGTCGGAGAACCGGGCCGCGCACGCGCTCGGTCGCCACTATCCCGGCGGCCTCGACGCCTTCGTCGCCGCGATGAACGCCAAGGCGCAGCAGCTCGGCATGGGCGGCACCCGCTACGTCGAGCCGACGGGATTGTCCAGCCGCAACCAGTCGAGCGCGACCGATCTGGCGCGCCTGGTCGACGCCGCCTACGCCCACCCGATCATCCGCGAGCTGTCGACGATGCCCGAGGCGCAAGTCGCGATCGGCAGCCGTCAGCTGCAGTTCCGCAACACGAACGGGCTGGTGCGCAACCCGGAGTGGGCGATCGGCCTGCAGAAGACCGGCTATATCTCCGAGGCCGGGCGCTGCGTGGTGATGCAGGCCCAGCTGGCCGGGCGCAAGCTGATCATGGTGCTGCTCGATTCGGCCGGCCGCTACTCGCGCATCGGCGATGCCGAGCGCATCCGCAAGTGGCTCGATCAGGGCATGCCCTTCGGCACCGCCCTCGAATCCGCCACGGTGCGGGCGCGTCCCTGAGCCGGCGCGCGCGGCGTTCAGCCGCGATGCCCGAGCGCGGCCGAGATCTGGCTCGCGGTCGCCCTGACCCGGTCGGTCCAGCTCTCCTCGAGCCGGTCGGCCGGTGCCGAGACCGACAAGCCCGCCACCAGCTTGCCCTGGTCGTCGTGGATGCCGGCGGCGATGCAGCGCACGCCGGGCTCGAGTTCCTCGTCGTCGCGCGCCATGCCGAGCCGGCGCACCTGGGCCAGCTCGCGTTCGAGCCGGCCGACATCGGTGATGCTGTTGCGGGTGTGTCCCGCCAGGCCGGTGCGCGTGGCGTAGGCGCGCACGCGCTGCGGATCGTCGGCCGCGAGGAAGAGCTTGCCGACCGAGGTCAGGTGCAGCGGTGCGCGGCCGCCCACCGCCCGCACCACCTGCATGCCGGACTGTTCGCTGTAGGTGCGCTCGATGTAGACGATCTCGTCGCCCTGCCGCATCGACAGGTTGACCGGCTGGTGCGTCAGCCGGTGCAGTTCGCGCATCGGGCCGAGCGCGGCCTCGCGCACGTCCAGCCGGGCCTTGACCAGGTTGCCCAGCTCCAGCAGGCGCATGCCGAGCCGGTAGGTGCCGGCCTGCGGCCGGTCGACGAAGCCGCCGGTGGCCAGATCGCTCAGGATGCGGTGGGCCGTGGACGGGTGCAGGCCGGTCTCGGCGCTGAGTTGCTTCAGCGCGACCGGCTCCTGGTGTGCGGCGAGCACGTCGAACAGCGCGAAACTGCGTTCCAGCACCTGGATCGTCGGCTTCGACGGCATCTTGTCCCTCATGGCACTCATTGTGGCGGGGTTTGTTGAATCCTGCATCGCAAAATGCAGCCCTGCATCGCGGCATCCGGCTCCGGGTGGTGCGGCTCGTGCGCTGATCGTCGGTCTTGGCTTCGCGGCGCGGCTGGCAGTCGCCCAGCCGGCGCTGCCCGCGCCCGACAAGCCGTCTTCGGCCGCCGGCGGCGAACCCGCGCCGGTGCAGAGCGCCGCAACCGCATCGATGCCGGCATCGGCGCCCGCGTCGGGCACCGGGTTAGGGCCGGCACCGGCACCGGCATCGGCACCGACAGCGGCGGCGGCGCCGGCGAGCGCCGTACCGGTGCTGCCGCCGGCGCAGTGGCTCGCGGTCCCGCGAACCCACGGCCGACTGCTGGCACGCGACCTGGGGCTGGTCGTCAACGCCGCCGATCCCTACTCGGTCGCGGTCGGTGAGTACTATGCCGCGCGGCGCGGCTTGCAGCCGGAGCAGGTGCTGCGGGTCGAGTTGCCGGTGCGAGCCGAGTTGCGGCCGGAGGAGTTCGACGAACTGGTGCGCCGCATCGATGCGCACTTCGGCGCCGACGTCCAGGCGCTCGTGCTGGCCTGGACGCAACCGTACGCGGTGGCCTGCAACTCGCTGACCGGCGCGCTCGCGCTCGGCTTCGATGCGGCGCTCTGCCAGCGCCCCTGCGGTCCGAGCCGGGATTCGACCTATGCCAATTCGGCGTCGAACCGGCCGCTCGCGGACCATGGGCTGCGCCTGTCGATGCTGCTCGCCGCACCGGACGTTGCCGGCGCGAGGCGGCTGATCGATCGCGGGGTCGCTGCCGACGCGTCCCTCGGCCGGCCCGGCGCCCCGCCGGCCAATGTTTACCTGCTGCGCACCGACGAACGGGCGCGCAACGTCCGGGCGTGGCTGTACCCGCCACCGGGCCCGTTGCCTGGCGTCGGCCTGCAGGTCCACGTCGAGGTGGCACCGCCCGCTGAGCCGCCGGAGCGCGTGCTGCTGCTGCAACTCGGCAGCGCCCGCGTGCCCTGGCTCGATCGAGTCCATTGGCTGGATGGTGGCCTCGGCGACCACCTGACGTCCTTCGGCGGGCAACTGACGCGCGCAGGCGGGCAGACGCGCGCGCTGGAATGGATCGCCTCGGGCGCGACCGCGAGCTACGGCACCGTCAGCGAGCCGTGCAACCACCTGCAGAAGTTCCCGCATCCGCAGTGGCTCCTGCTGCACTACCTGCAAGGGGCGACCGCGATCGAGGCCTATTGGAAGAGCGTGCGCTGGCCGCAGCAGGGGCTGTTCATCGGCGAGCCGCTGGCGGCGCCGTTCGCGCCGCCCTGAAGGGAACGGGCCCGCGCGCAGCCCGGGCTGACGGTGGCGATGCCGATCGCGCGTCCGGGTCCTCGGCCCCGAGAGCGGCGGCATCGGGCGCGGGCGGCGCC
>JAFLDG010000436.1 GCA_017302495.1 Burkholderiales bacterium | reverse complement strand
GTGGCCGCCGCCGCGCTGCTGCAGGCCGAACCGGCGGCCGCGCCGCCGCACGCCGGCCATGCCGAGATGATCCGCGCCGCGCTGCGCGGCGGCGGCACCTTCGTCTGGGAGTGGGACATCGACAGCGACGGGCTCGGCGACCTCGACCAGGGTCTGGAGGAGCTCGGCTACGCCCCGGGTGCCTGGCCGCGCACGCAGGCCACCTGGGACGCGCTGATCCACCCCGACGACCGCGCCGCCAACCACGAGGCCTACCTGCGCCACGCCGAAGGGCGCACCGCCGGCTACGAACACGCGTACCGTGTCCGCGCCCACGACGGCCGCTGGCGCTGGTACCAGGAGCGCGGCCGCATCGTCGAGCGGCATGCCGACGGTCGGCCGCGGCGCATGGTCGGCACGCAGGTCGACATCACCGAGGCGCGCGAACGCGAGCGCGCCGGCGCGCTCGCCGCGGCCCGGCTCGAACGCATCGCGCAGCACGTGCCCGGCATCCTCTACCAGTTCGAGCTGAGCCCGGACTACGTGCCGAGCTTCGCCTACCTCAGTGCACGATCGCTGCCGCTGCTCGGGCTGACGCCGGAGCAGGTGCTGGCCGACCCGATCGCGCTGCTCGACCGCATCGACGACGCCGACCGTGACGCGGTGGTGGCCAGCATCGTCGAATCGGCCTCGCGGCTGACGCTGTGGCGCTGGGAGTTCCGCGTCCGCCTCGGCGACGGCACGCGCCGCTGGATGCTCGCCATCGCCTCGCCGCTGCGCGAAGCCGACGGCCGCACCGTCTGGCACGGCTACATGCACGATGTCAGCGAGCAGCGCGAACTGGAGCGCGCGCGTCGCGACCAGGCGGCCGCCGAGGCGGCGAACCGCGCCAAGACCGAGTTCCTGTCGCGCATGAGCCACGAGCTGCGCACGCCGCTGAACGCGGTGCTCGGCTTCGCGCAGCTGCTCGAATTGGACCGGACCGAGCCGCTGGGCGCCGACCAGCGCCGCCGCGTGCGGCTGATCCGCGAGGCCGGCGAGCACCTGCTGCGCATGATCGGCGACCTGCTCGACCTGACCCGCATCGAGGCCGGCAAGCTGCCGGTGCAGATCGACGCGGTGCCGCTGCGGGCGCTGGCGGAGGAGGCGCTGGAACTGATGCGGCCGCAGGCCGCGACGGCCCAGGTGCGGCTGGCGCTGCTGCCGGCTGCCGCGGCGCCGGCGGCGCAGGCCGACCGCGTCCGGCTGCGCCAGGTGCTGCTGAACCTGCTCGGCAACGCGGTCAAGTACAACCGGCCGGGCGGCTCGGTCGAGCTGGAGATCGCTTCGGTCGCGGCGGCGGACGGCTCGCCGCAGGTGGCCCTGCACGTGCGCGACAACGGCCACGGCATCGCCGAAGCCGACCTGCCGCGGCTGTTCGAGCCCTTCAACCGGCTCGCGCAGGCGCGCAGCGACATCGAGGGCAGCGGCATCGGCCTGGCGGTCACGCATGCGCTGGTGCTGCTGATGCACGGCCGCATCGACGTGCGCAGCGTGCCGGGGCAGGGCTCGACCTTCAGCGTCACGCTGCCCGCGGCGCGCGGGTAGCGCCGACCCGGCCCCGCGTCTCGCCGGGCTGCGGCCGCAACCCCACCCGGAGCCTTCCTTAGAATCGCTTCGATGCCCGCCGCCAACGAGTTCGTGCTGACGCTGGCGTGCCGCGACACCACCGGCATCGTCTATGCCGTCTCCGGCCTGCTCTACCAGGGCGGCTGCAACATCATCGATTCGCAGCAGTTCGGCGACCTGCAGGACGCCGATGCGACCGGGCTGTTCTTCATGCGCGTGCATTTCGCCGCCCCGCCGCACCTGGCCGACGCGGCGACGCTGCACAAGCTGTTCGCGCACACGGTGCAGCAGTACGGCATGGAGCTGCAGCTCTATCCGCTGGCGCAGCGGCCGCGGCTGCTGCTGCTCGTCAGCCGCCACGGCCACTGCCTGAACGACCTGCTGTTCCGCTGGCACAGCGGCCAGCTCGCGGTCGACATCCCGGCGGTCGTGTCGAACCACCCGGACTTCGAGCCGCTGGCGCGCAGCTACGGCCTGCCGTTCCACCACCTGCCGCTGCCGCCGGGCAGCGACGAGGCGACCCGGCGCGCGCAGGAGCAGGCGATCGAGCAGCTGGTCGAGGCCGAAGGCGTGGACCTGGTCGTGCTCGCGCGCTACATGCAGATCCTGAGCCCGGCGCTGTGCGAGCGGCTGCGCGGCCGCGCGATCAACATCCACCACAGCTTCCTGCCGAGCTTCAAGGGCGCGCGGCCCTACGACCAGGCGCACGCGCGCGGCGTCAAGCTGATCGGCGCGACCGCGCACTACGTGACCGCCGACCTCGACGAAGGCCCGATCCTCGAGCAGGACGTGCAGCGCGTGGACCACACGCTGTCGGCCGCCGACTTCGCCGCGGTCGGCCGCGACATCGAGTGCGCGGTGCTCGCGCGCGCGGTGCGCTGGCACGTCGAGCACCGCGTGCTGCTGAACGGCCACAAGACGGTGGTCTTCCGCTGAGAGCCTGTGAGGCCTCGACCGCCCCCGCCGCCGACCGCGCCCGACGAGGTCGAGGCCCAGTTCTACGAGGCGCTGCAGCAGGCCGACCTGGAGCTGCTGATGGCGCTGTGGAGCGACGACGACGAGGTCGCCTGCGTCCACCCGGGCGGGCCGCGCGTCATCGGCCACGCGGCGATCCGCGCCAGCTTCGAGGCGATCTTCGCCAACGGCCCGATCCCGGTGCAGCCGCGGTCGGTGCGTCGGCTGCTCGGTGCCGGCCACGCGGTGCACCATGTCGAGGAGCAGGTGGCGGTGCGCACGCCCGAAGGCCTGGCTCAGGCCTGGGTGCTGGCGACCAACGTCTACGTGAAGACGGCGCAGGGCTGGCGCCTGGTGCTGCACCATGCCAGCCCCGGCGGCGAGGCGGCGCCCGCGGCCGAGGCGCCGTCGGTCCTGCACTGACGGCGCGCGGTGCAGCAGTTCCGCGCGCCGCGCTGGCTGCCCGGCGGCCATGCGCAGACGATCTGGCCGGCGCTGTTCGCCGCCGCGGGGCCGCTGCCGGCGCTGCGGCGCGAGCGCTGGGCCACGCCGGACGGCGACTTCGTCGATGTCGATTTCGCCGCCGCGGCCGACCCGGGTGCGCCGTGGCTGGTGCTGTTCCACGGCCTCGAGGGTTCGTCGCGCAGCCACTACGCGCGCGCCTTCGCGCGCCGCGCCGCGCTGCTCGGCTGGCACTACGCGGTGCCGCACTTCCGCGGCTGCTCGGGCACGATCAACCTGGCGCCGCGCGCGTACCATGCCGGCGACTACGAGGAGATCGGCTGGATGCTGCAGCGCCTGCGCGACCGCACCGCCGCGCCGCTGCGCGCGGTCGGCATCTCGCTCGGCGGCAACGCACTGCTGCGCTGGGCCGAGGAGGCCGGTGACGACGCCGCGCGCACGGTGCGCGCGCTCGCCGCGGTCTGC
>JAFLDG010000435.1 GCA_017302495.1 Burkholderiales bacterium | reverse complement strand
GTCGCAGGGGCCGTCGCAGCGGCCCTCCGGCGGCGGCCGCGGCAACGCCTCCACCGGCCGCGGCTCGGGCGCCGCCCCGGTGGGCGCGCTGCTCGGCCAGCGCCCGCGCGGCGGCCGCTGAACGCGGGGGACCCCGGCGCCCCGCCGGCGCGACAGCGCGTGCGCCGCGGCCGGGCGACGCACCGGCCCTGCGCGGGGTGCCGCCTCAGTTGATCGTGTTGATCCAGTCCAGGACTTCCTGCCGGTCGACCCGGTAGTTGAAGTCGGTGCCGCGGCACAGCGAGTTCAGCCCGAAGGACGTGACCGCGACGATCAGGTTCGAGCCGGGGCCGCCGAGGAAGATCGGCCCGCCCGAATCGCCCGAGCAGGTGCCGCCGCGACCGCTGCCGTTGCCCTGCGTCTGCAGGTTGTAGCCGCCGTTCAGCGCGCTGCCGAGGTTCACCAGCGTCGACTTGGCCATCAGCCGCGAGCGGAACGAGATGTTGCTCAGCGCGGAGTTGGCCTGCACCCGCAGCGTCAGCCCGTAGCCGCTGATCGTGAACTCGGTGCCCTGCGTGCCGCGGGCGGTGTCCAGCGCATCGAGGGTGCCCGGCAGCGGCAGCTGGCCGTACTCGGGCATCAGGATCGCCTGGTCGAGCATGACCACGCCGACATCGCGCGTGTTCGGAATCGTCAGCCCGACGAAGTCGTCGTCGTACACGCGCGATGCGGTCGCGCACAGCGTGCCGAGCGTGCCCGGCGCGCAGGTCTCGGGGTAGCCGGACACCGGATCGACGCCGGTGGCGGGGTCGAAGTTCGCACCGGCGTCCTGCTGGAAGTACACGCGCGCCGACGCGGTGCCCGCGGTGCAGTGGCCGGCGGTGAGCAGCTTGGTCGGGCTGATCAGCGAGCCGGTGCAGCGGTGCGAGAAGTTGCCCGCGCTGTCGTAGAACACGACCAGACCGACGAACGGATGCGCGTTGTCGACCTGCCAGTTGCCGGTGATGGCCAGCGCCGGCGCGGTGCTGCCGGCGGCCACGGCCAACACCACCGCCGCTGCGCGCAAGGACTTGATCATGGGAATCTCCTGTGAAGGGGGATGAACGTGCGGCCCCGGCTTCCCGGGGCGCGGCAGCCGACAACATAGTTCCCGGCCTAGCGGCCGGGCATGCGCACAAACCCACCCCATGGTCCGAGGATCGGCCGGCGGCGCGGCCGACCGGCCCGGTGCCCTGGCGGCCCGGTGCCCGCGCGGCCGCGGTCGCCGCGGTGCGGCGGCTACAGTGCGCATCCATGGCCAGCCCCGACGACCCCCGGTGCACGCGCCGGGCCGCCCCCGAGTGCGCAGCGCGGGGGATCGTCCGGTGAGCGCCGCCGCGGCGCGCATCCTGATCGCCGGCGGCAGCGGGCTGGTCGGCCGGGAACTGGTGCGCGCGCTGCTGGAGCGCACGCCCGCGCCGCGGCTGGTGCTGCTGGTCCGCCGGCGGCCGGCCGACGCCGACCCGCGGCTGCAGCTGCGGGTGGTCGACTTCGCCGCCCTGCCCGACCTGCCCGCCGCCGCCGAGGCGTACTGCGGCCTCGGCACGACGATCGCCACCGCCGGCTCGCAGGCCGCGTTCCGGGCGGTCGACTTCGACGCGGTGCTGGCCTTCGCGCGCGCGGCGAAGGCGGCCGGCGTCGTGCGTTTCGGCGTGGTCTCGGCGCTCGGCCCGAGCCCGCGTTCGCCGACCTTCTACAACCGCGTCAAGGGCGAGATGGAGCAGGCGCTCGCCGGCCTGGGCTTCGCGAGCCTCGTGATCGCGCGGCCGTCGCTGCTCGCCGGCGACCGCGGCGCGCTCGGCCAGCCGGCGCGCTTCGGCGAGCGGCTCGCGTTGGCCGCGACCGCGCCGGTGCGCGGGCTGATCCCCAAAGCCTGGCGGCCGATCGAGGCGCGCACGGTCGCGCGCGCACTGGTGCGCGCGCTGGCCGAGGGCCGGCCCGGCGTGCGCGTGGTCGAATCGGCGGAACTGCAGGACCTCGGAGCCTGAGCACGATGCAGATTCACTTCCTCGGCGCCGCCGACACCGTGACCGGTTCGCGCCACCTGGTCGCCCTTGGCGACCAGCGCATCGGCCTGGACTGCGGCCTGTTCCAGGGCTTCAAGGTGCACCGCGAGCGCAACTGGCTGCCGCCGCCGCGCGAGCTGGTCGAGGCCGACGCGCTGGTGCTGAGCCATGCGCACCTGGACCACAGCGGCTGGCTGCCGGTGCTGGTACGCAGCGGCTTCCGCGGCCCGGTGTACGCGTCGCCGGCGACGATCGCGCTGGCCGAAGTGCTGCTGCTCGACAGCGCGCACCTGCAGGAGGAGGACGCGCGCCGCGCCAACCGCTACGGCTACTCGCGCCATCCGAAGGCGCTGCCGCTGTACACCCGGCGCGACGTGCAGCGCACGCTGCAGCGCTTCGTGCCGCTGCTGCCCGGGCGCGAGGCGGCCTGCGGCGACGTGCGCATCCAGCTCACGCCGGTGGGCCACCTGCTCGGCGCCTGCGCGGTGACGCTGACGCACCGCCACGAGCGGCTGGTGTTCTCCGGCGACCTCGGCCGCGACCACGACCTGCTGATGCCGGCGCCGAACCGCATCGACGCCGCCGACGTGCTGCTGGTCGAAAGCACCTACGGCAACCGTGTGCACCCGCAGGCCGACGCCGCGGCCGAGCTCGGCCGCATCGTGCGCGACACCGTGCAAGGCGGCGGCAGCGTGCTGCTGCCGGCCTTCGCGGTCGGCCGCGCGCAGGCGCTGATGCTGGTGCTGCAGCGGCTGAAGGCTGCCGGCGCGATCCCCGCCGAGCTGCCGCTGTTCCTCGACAGCCCGATGGCGGTGCGCGCGACCGCGCTGTACCACCAGTACCGGCGGCTGCTGCGCATTCCGCCGCGCGAGGCCGAGCACCTGGCCGACGGCGTGCGCCTGGTCGGCGATGCGCGCCAGTCGATGGCGCTGACCCGCATGCGCTATCCGAGCGTGATCATCTCGGCCAGCGGCATGGCCACCGGCGGCCGCGTGCTGCACCACCTGAAGGCGATGGCGCCGGTGCCGAAGCACCACGTCGTCTTCGCCGGCTTCCAGGTCGGCGGCAGCCGCGGCGCGCGGCTGGTGGCCGGCGCCACCGACGTGAAGATCCACGGCGAGTACGTGCCGGTGCGCGCGCAGGTCAGCCAGCTCGAGGGCTTCTCCGGCCACGCCGATTCCGACGAGCTGATGGCCTGGCTGCGCGGCTTCCGCCATCCGCCGCGGCAGACCTTCGTCGTGCACGGCGAGCCCGATGCGGCCGACGCGCTGCGCGTGCGGATCCAGGACGAACTGCGCTGGCGCGTGCGCGTGCCGCCGCACGGCGCGACCGTCGACGCCTGAGCGCGCCCGGCGAAGTCCTCGCTCGCGGTGATCGCCGGGCCGTGCGGCGTCACGCGATCCGGGCCGAGCCGTTCGAGCGCGACCTCGCGCGCGAACGCGGTTTCGGCCG
>JAFLDG010000434.1 GCA_017302495.1 Burkholderiales bacterium | reverse complement strand
GCGCGGATGCCGGCGCCGGCCGCCAGGTGCTCGCGGCAGACCTGCACCGGCGCCGCGCAGAAGCGGTTGCGCGTGAACACGCCGGCGACGGCCGAGCCTTCGGCGAGCGTGAAGACCGTGAGGTCACGCCGGCCGGCCTTGCGCACGCCGGCCATCGTGGTGCCGATGTCGACCCCGGGCACCGGGTGCAGGCGGGTCGGATCGGGGGCGGCGAGATTCACGGGCATGGCAGGCCTCGGGACGGTTGCGGCGGGCGACGGCGGGCGACGGCGGGCGACGGCGGATTCTAGAAACCGCGATCCGCCGCGGCTGGACCGCCGCGCCGGACCACGCAGCCGCCGGCCGGCGGCACCGGGCCGCTCAGGCCAGCCTGCCGTGGCAGTTCTTGTACTTCTTGCCGCTGCCGCAGGGGCAGGGTTCGTTGCGGCCGACCTTCGGCACCGCGGCCACCATCGTCGCCGGATCGGCCTCCTGCGAGACGCTGCCGTCCTCGTTCGGATGGGTGTAGGTCACGTTCGCGACCTGGCTCGCGCGCTCCTCGATCGCCTCGGCCGCCTGCGCGACCTGCTCCTGGGTCTGGATGCGCACCGTCATCAGCAGCCGCGTCACCTCGGTCTTGACCACGTCGAGCAGCTGGCTGAAGAGCTCGAAGGCCTCGCGCTTGTACTCCTGCTTCGGGTTCTTCTGCGCGTAGCCGCGCAGGTGGATGCCCTGGCGCAGGTAGTCGAGCGCGGCCAGGTGCTCGCGCCAGTGGTTGTCCATCGACTGCAGCAGCACCATGCGCGTGAAGGGCGTGAACTGCTCGGCGCCGACCATTTGCAGCTTGCCGTCGAACTGGGCGTCGGCCGCGACCACCACCTTCTCGACGATGTCGTCGTCGGTGATCGACTCGCTGCCCTCGACCAGGCCGCGCAGGTCCAGCTCGAGCTGCCACTCGTCCTTCAGCACCTGCTCCAGACCGGCCAGGTCCCACTGCTCCTCGAGGCTGCCTTCGGCGACGTGCGCGCGCACGATCTCGGTCATCGCCGCGCGGCGCAGGTTCGCGACGCGGTCGTCGAGCGCGGCGGCCTCGAGGATCTCGTTGCGCTGCTGGTAGATGACCTTGCGCTGGTCGTTGGCGACGTCGTCGTACTCGAGCAGCTGCTTGCGGATGTCGAAGTTGCGCGCCTCCACCTTGCGCTGCGCGCCTTCGATGCTGCGCGTGACGATGCCGGCCTCGATCGCCTCGCCCTCGGGCATCTTCAGCCGGTCCATGATGGCACGCACCCGATCGCCGGCGAAGATGCGCATCAACGGGTCGTCCAGGCTCAGGTAGAAGCGGCTCGAGCCCGGGTCGCCCTGCCGGCCCGAGCGGCCGCGCAGCTGGTTGTCGATGCGCCGGCTCTCGTGGCGCTCGGTGGCGATGATGCGCAGGCCGCCCTCGGCCTTGACCTTCTCGTGCAGGCCCTGCCACTCGTCCTTCAGCTGCTGGATCCGGCGCGCCTTCTCGTCGGGGGCCACGCCCTCGTCCGCCTCGAGGAACTGGACCTGCTTCTCGACGTTGCCGCCGAGCACGATGTCGGTGCCGCGACCGGCCATGTTGGTCGCGATCGTGATCATGCCCGGGCGGCCGGCCTGGGCCACGATCTCGGCCTCCTTCGCGTGCTGCTTCGCGTTCAGCACCTGGTGCGGCAGCTGGGCCTTCTGCAGCAGGCCGGAGATCAGCTCGGAGTTCTCGATCGAGGTCGTGCCCACCAGCACCGGCTGGCCGCGCTGGTGGCATTCGCGGATGTCGGCGGTGACCGCGTCGTACTTCTCCTTCGCGGTCTTGTAGATCAGGTCGTTCTCGTCCTTGCGGATCGTCGGCTTGTTCGGCGGGATCACCACCGTCTCCAGGCCGTAGATCTCCTGGAACTCGAAGGCCTCGGTGTCGGCGGTGCCGGTCATGCCGGCGAGCTTGCCGTACATGCGGAAGTAGTTCTGGAACGTGATCGACGCGAGCGTCTGGTTCTCGTTCTGGATCGACACCCGCTCCTTCGCCTCGACCGCCTGGTGCAGGCCGTCGCTCCAGCGCCGGCCGCTCATCAGCCGGCCGGTGAACTCGTCGACGATGATGACCTCGCCGTTCTGCACCACGTAGTGCTGGTCGCGGTGGTACAGGTGGTGCGCACGCAGCGCCGCGTAGACGTGGTGCATCAGCGTGATGTTCGCCGGGTCGTACAGGCTCGCGCCCTCGGCCAGCAGGCCGGCCTCGGCGAGCAGCGCCTCGGCCTTCTCGTGGCCGTCCTCGGTCAGGTAGACCTGGTGCGTCTTCTCGTCGACGGTGAAGTCGCCGGCCTCGACCACGCCCTCGCCGGTGCGCGGGTCGGCCTCGCCGATCTGCTTCTTCAGCCTCGGCACCACGGTGTCGATGCGCACGTACAGGTCGGTGTGGTCCTCGGCCTGGCCGCTGATGATCAGCGGCGTGCGCGCCTCGTCGATCAGGATCGAGTCGACCTCGTCGACGATCGCGTACGCGAGGCCGCGCGCGACCCGGTCGGCCACCTCGTAGACCATGTTGTCGCGCAGGTAGTCGAAGCCGAACTCGTTGTTCGTGCCGTAGGTGACGTCGGCAGCGAAGGCGGCCTGCTTCTCGTGGCGCTGCATGCCGGGCACGTTGACGCCGACCGTCAGGCCGAGGAAGTTGTAGATCCGGCCCATCCACTCGGCGTCGCGGCGCGCGAGGTAGTCGTTGACCGTGACCACGTGCACGCCCTTGCCGGCGAGCGCGTTCAGGTACACCGGCAGCGTCGCGACCAGCGTCTTGCCCTCGCCGGTGCGCATCTCGGCGATCTTGCCCTGGTGCAGCGCGATGCCGCCCATCAGCTGCACGTCGAAGTGGCGCATCTTCAGCGTGCGCTTGCTCGCCTCGCGGACGACCGCGAAGGCCTCGGGCAGCAGCGCGTCCAGCGCCTCGCCCTTGGCCAGGCGCGCCTTGAACTCGTCGGTCTTCGCGCGCAGCGCGGCGTCGTCCAGCGCCTCGAGCGCCGGCTCCAGCGCATTGATCTGCTGCGCGGTGCGGCGGAAGGCCTTCAGCAGCCGATCATTGCGGCTGCCGAAAATCTGGGTCAGGAGCTTGGGCAACATGGGCGGTCCGGGTCGGTGGAGCGGCGATGCACGCGCGCCCGGCGGGAAGGGGCATCGGCCGCGGCGCCGACGCGCGAGGGGCACGGCACCGGGGGGCCGGGCGGCCGCAGCGGGCCCGGCGCGCCCCGTCGAATCGCGAGGGCCGGCGAGTTTAGCATCGGCGCATGACGCAGCGGCCCCGCGTGACACCCTCCGGCGTGCTGAAAGTCGACCGTGCGCTCGACGGCCACGCCGCGTTCGGCCGCCTGCTGCAGCGGGTGCAGGCGTCGCGCGAACGGCACGCGGCGATCCGCCACCTGCTGCCCGAGCCGCTGCGCGCGCAGGTGCGCGCCGGCCCGCTGGACGACGACGGCTGGACCCTGCTCGTGCCGAGCGGTGCCGCCGCGGCCAAGCTGCGCCAGCTGCTGCCCGGGCTGGTCGACGCGCTGCGGGCGGCCGGGCAACCGGTGGCGG
>JAFLDG010000433.1 GCA_017302495.1 Burkholderiales bacterium | reverse complement strand
TGAGGTCCGCGCCGCCGTCGCGCGGGCAGCCGCTGCGGCGGCGGATCGGGACGGCCCGGGGCGGCGCTTGAGCCAGGGGATCGCGCGGGTCGTCGCCACCTTCGGCCGGCATGCGCTGATCGAGACCGACACGCGCCGGCGCCTGCATGCGCACCTGCGCGGCCGGCGCGCCGATGTCGTCGTCGGCGACCTGGTGCGCTGGCAGCCGGCCGGCGACGAAGCGGTGATCGAGGCGGTCGAGCTGCGCCGCAACCTGCTGCGCCGCCAGGACGCCTGGCGCACGAAGAACTTCGCCGCCAACCTCGACCAGGTGCTGCTGCTGGTGGCGGTGGAGCCGCCGCTGTCGGAAGGGCAGTTGACGCGTGCGCTGGTCGCCGCCGCCGATGCCGGCATCACGGCGCTGGTCGGCCTGAACAAGATCGACCGCCCGGGCAGCGACGCGGCCCGCGCGCGGCTGGCCCCGTACCGCGGCTTCGGGCTCGAGGTGATCGAGTTCGCCGCCAAGGCCGAACCGCAGGCCACGCGCGAGGCGCTGCTGCCGCGGCTGCAGCAGCGCACCACCCTGCTGCTCGGCCCCAGCGGCGCCGGCAAGAGCACGCTGATCAACCTGCTCGTGCCGGACGCCGAGGCCCAGGTGGGCGAGATCTCGGCCGCGCTCAACGCCGGCCGGCATACGACGACGAGCACGCGCTGGTACTGGCTCGGCCCCGGCCACGACTCGGCGCTGATCGATTCGCCCGGCTTCCAGCAGTTCGGCCTGCAGCACCTCGCGCCGGAGCAGCTGGCGGCGTTGATGCCCGACCTGGCGGCGCAGCTGGGCGGCTGCCGCTTCTACAACTGCAGCCACCGCCAGGAGCCCGGCTGCGCGGTCCGCGCCGCGGTCGACGACGGCCGGATCGACGCGCAGCGCTACCGGCTCTACCTCGAGATCCACGACGAGTTGTCGCGGGCCGGCGGCGCCGGCTGAACCACCTCAGCCGAGGACGTTGGCCAGCGTCAGCAGCGCCAGCAGCAGCATCCACAGCACCACCGAGCGCCAGACCAGGCCGACCAGGCTCTGCAGGTGCGCCGGCTGCAGCGGTACCCCCGGTGTCGAGCCGGCACTGCCGGCGGCGGCGGCCTGCGGGCCGCCGCTGAAGCTCTGCGACCGGTCCGGGCTCAGTCCGGGCGCGGCCTCGCCGCCGAGCTGCACGCCGACCGCGCCGGCCGCGGCGGCGAGGATCACGCCGTCGTTCGCCTGCGGCCAGAGCGCGGCGTCGCGGCGCCAGCCGTTGATGGCCTCCTCGAAGTTGCCGACGACCGCGAAGCCGAAGGCCGTCAGCCGTGCCGGCAGGTGGTCGATGCGGCCGAAGGCCTGTTGCGCGACGGCGCGCAGCCGGTCGTTCGCCGGCGCGTCGAGCGCGAGCTGGCGGTAGGCCCAGTAGCGCGCGCCGAACTCGGCCATCCGGTACAGCACCGCGCCGGTCGGCCCGAGCCCGAGCGCGGAGCCGGCGATGAACCAGAAGAAGACACCGAAGACGTGGTGGTGCGCGGCCAGCAGCGCATGCTCGACGACATGGCGCAGCAGCTCGGTGCGCGGCAGGTCGCGCGCGTCGAGGTGAAGCCACTCGGCGAGCAGCCGGCGCGCTTCGTCCTCGTCGCCGCGGTCGAAGGCCTGGCGGATGTCGGAGAAGTAGTGGCTGAACTGGCGAAAACCCAGCGTCAGGTACAGCACCGCGACGTCGGCCGCCAGGCCGAGCAGCAGGCTCTGCCGGGCGAGCAGGACGTAGGCGAGCGCCACCGCGAGCGCGGGCACGGCCACCGACACCGACCACACCACCCAGGCATGGTGCTCGCGGCCGGCATCGAAGTTGCGGCCGACCCAGGCGACCCAGCCCTTGAGCCGCTCGTGCACCCAGTTGTCGCGCGGCAACGGCTTCAGCTGCTCGATCAGCAGCGCGATCAGCACCGCGAAGAAGCTCATCGCGGCGATGATAGCCAGCGCCGCCCGGCGCTCAACCGGCGAGGAAGCGGTACAGGTTGCGCAGCATCGCCGCGGTGGCGCCCCAGATGAAGTACTCGCGCGGCATGCCGGCGGCATCGGGGCCGTGCCAGGGCATCGACAGGAACTGGCGGCGCCGGCCCTGCCAGTCGAACTCGTGGCGGCGGTGGTGCGCCGGCGTCATCAGGAACTGCAGCGGCACCTCGAAGGCCTCGGCCACCTCGAACGCGTCGAGCCGCAGCTCGAACGGCGGCTGCACCAGCGCGACCACCGGCGTGACCACGTAGTCGGTGATCGTTGTGTAGGGCGGCAGTGCGCCGATCACGTCGACCGCCGCGCGCGGCAGGCCGATCTCCTCCTCGGCCTCGCGCAGCGCGGCGGCCACGGCGTCGGCATCGTCCGGCTCGGCGCGCCCGCCGGGAAAGCTGATCTGGCCGGCGTGGTCGCGCAGATGGTCGGTGCGCCGCGTCAGCAGCACCTGCAGGCCCTGCGGCCGCTGCACCAGCGGCACCAGCACCGACGCCGGCGCGAGGCGCCGGCCGGGGTCGTCGGTGTCGCCGGGCAGTTCCGGCTCGTGCGATGTGGCCGAGCCGAAGCGGCGGCGCAAGGTGTCGGGCTGCAGACGCTCCGGCTCGAGCGCCGGCAGGTGGGCGTCGGTGCCGACCACCGGCACCGCCTGCGGATCTCGGATCCGGGTGCGGGACATGGAGGGAGCTTACGCGCGTTGCAGGGCTTGGCGGCGGGCGGCTGGCATCGCGTCGCCGACAGGCCGAACCTCGCTCGGACGCGCTTCTATCGGTGGGCGGCTGCGCCGCGTCGCCGAACGGCCGAACGTCAATCGGGGCGAGCTTTTGTCGGCGGGCGGCTGCGCCGCGTCGCCGAACGGCCGAACGTCAATCGGGGCGAGCTTTTGTCGGCGGGCGGCTCCGCCGCGTCGCCGACAAAACTCGCTTCGCGCTGCGCGCGACCTGCGGCCTGGCGGCCGCAGGCTGACCTTTCGGTCAGGCGAGCTTTTCCTTGATCCGGGCCGACTTGCCGCTGCGCTCGCGCAGGTAGTACAGCTTCGCACGCCGCACGTCGCCACGGCGCTTGACCTCGATGCCGGCGATGATCGGGCTGTACAGCTGGAACGTGCGCTCCACGCCTTCGCCGTTGGAGATCTTGCGCACGATGAAGCTCGAGTTCAGGCCGCGGTTGCGCTTGGCGATGACCACGCCCTCGAAGGCCTGCACGCGCTTGCGGCTGCCTTCGACGACGTTGACGCTGACGATCACGGTGTCGCCGGGCGCGAAGGCGGGTACCTTCTTGTTCAGCCGGGCGATCTCTTCCTGCTCGAGGGTGGCGATGAGGTCCATGGGGTCTCCGGGGCGATCGTGCCGGCGCTCGGTAGGTCGGGCCGCCGTGATGGCGGCCCGGGCGCGAAGCCACGCTTCGGCGGCCTGTAGTGGCCCGGCAGAGGATCGAGAACCGCGAATTATAGGCCGAGGCTGCGCAGCAGCCGTTCGTCGTCGGCGTCGAGCCGCCCGGCCGCGCGCGCCGCGGCGATCAGGTCGGGCCGGCGCGCCGCCGTCAGCCGCAGC
>JAFLDG010000432.1 GCA_017302495.1 Burkholderiales bacterium | reverse complement strand
GCGCCACCTGGCCGGCCCGGTGGTGCGCGCGCGCGACGTTGATCGGCGGGTCGGAGAACACGCGCGCGCTCGTCAGGTCCTGCGGCGCGCGGTAGACCGCACCGGCCGCACCGAACTGGGTGACCCGGCCTTCGTGCAGCGTCGCGACATGGCCGCCGAGCAGCAGCGCCTCGCTCGGCTCGGTGGTGGCGTAGACCACGGTGCAGCCGCGGTCCTCGAACAGCCGCGGCAGCTCGTCGCGCAGGGCCTCGCGCAGCTTGTAGTCGAGGTTCGCGAGCGGCTCGTCGAGCAGCACCAGGTCGGCGTCCTTCACCAGAGCGCGCGCGAGCGCGGCGCGCTGCTGCTGGCCGCCGGAGAGCTCGGCCGGCCGGCGCTCGAGCAGCGCCGACAGGCGCAGCAGCTCGGCGATGCGGCCGACCCGCGCCTTCAGCTCCGCTTCGGGCAGGCGGCCGACGCGCAGCGGCGACGCGATGTTCTCGAACACGCTCAGGTTCGGGTAGTTGATGAACTGCTGGTAGACCATCGAGACGCGGCGCCGCTGCACCGGGACGCCCGTCACGTCCTGCCCGCCGAAGCGCAGCCGGCCCGCGCTCGGCGCGACGAGCCCGGCCATCAGCCGCAGCAGCGTGGTCTTCCCGGCCAGCGTCTCGCCGAGCAGGGTGTTGAAGCCGTGCGGCGCGAGCGCGAGCGTCGTCGGGTGGATGTGCACCCGGCCGTCGACGCTCAGGCCGACCGATTCGAGTTCGAGCGACATGGATCGAAAAAAGGGGCGCGTCGCGACGCGCCCCCGATGATGCTCCCGGCGCGCGCTACTTCGCCGCGGCCCAGCGCTTGACGATCTCCTCGTACGGCATCGTGATGCCCTTCGGCTTCTCGTTCGCGAGCTTGGCCTTCGGGCCGTCGGGCTTGCCGAGCCAGTCCTCGGGCTTCTTCGGCGGGTTCAGCCGCGGGCCGCAGCCGCCGTAGGTCTTGGCCTTCTCGTCGGCCTCCTGCATGCGCGCCATCACCTGGTCCATCTCCTCGGCGAGCCGGTCCATCGCCTTCTGCGGCGTGAAGGCGCCGGAGTTGACGTCGCCGATCTGCTGCCACCACAGCTGCGCGAGCTTCGGGTAGTCGGGCACGTTCACGCCGGTCGGCGTCCACATCACGCGGTCCGGCGAGCGGTAGAACTCGACCAGCCCGCCGAGCCGCGGTGCGCGCTCGGTGAACGACGCGTGGCGCACCGTGCTGTCGCGGACGAAGGTCAGCCCGACCTGGCTCTTCTTCACGTCGACCGTCTTGCTGACGACGAACTGGGCGTACAGCCAGGCCGCCTTGCGGCGGTTCACCGGCGTGCTCTTGAACAGGGTCCACGAGCCGGCATCCTGGTAGCCGAGCTTCATGCCCTCCTCCCAGTACGCGCCCTTCGGCGACGGGGCCATGCGCCACTGCGGCATGCCCTTGTCGTCGACGGTGTTGTTGCCGTCCTTCTTCGGCGCGACCATCGACGCGGTGAAGGCGGTGTACCAGAACACCTGCTGCGCGACGTTGCCCTGCGCCAGCGCCGGCAGCGACTGGTAGAAGTCGTAGTCGGCGGCGCCGGGCGGCGCGTACTTGCGCAGCCACTCGTCCCACTTGGCGATCGCGTACACCGACGCCGGGCCGTTGGTCTCGCCGCCGCGCGTGACCGAGGCGCCCTGCGGGTTGCACGACCCCTTCTCCATGCGGATGCCCCATTCGTCGATCGGGCGGCCGTTCGGCAGACCCTTGCTGCCCGAGCCGGCCATCGACAGCCAGGCGTCGGTCATGCGCCAGCCGAGGTCGGGCGCGCGCTTGCCGTAGTCCATGTGGCCGTAGATGCGCTTGCCGTCGATCTCCTTGATGTCTTCGGAGAAGAACTTGGCGATGTCCTCGTAGGCGCTCCAGTTCACCGGCACGCCGAGGTCGTAGCCGTACTTCTCCTTGAACTTGGCCTTGATGTCGGCCCGGTCGAACCAGTCCTTGCGGAACCAGTAGAGGTTGGCGAACTGCTGGTCGGGCAGCTGCCAGATCTTGCCGTCGGGGCCGGTGGTGAAGCTGATGCCGATGAAGTCCTTGACGTCGAGCGTGGGCAGCGTCACGTCCTTGCCTTCACCGGCCATCCAGTCGCTCAGGTTCACCGCCGACTGCAGCCGCGAATGCGTGCCGATCAGGTCGCTGTCGTTGATGTAGGCGTCGTACAGGTTGCGGTTGGTCTGCATCTGCGTCTGCACCGCCTGCACGACCTCGCCTTCACCGAGCAGCTGGTGGTTGACCTTGATGCCGGTGATCTCGAAGAACGCCTTGGCCAGCGTCTTCGCCTCGTACTCGTGCGTCGGGATCGTCTCCGACAGCACGTTGATCTCCAGGCCCTTGAAGGGCTTGGCGGCGTTGATGAACCACTCCATCTCCTTCGCCTGCTGGTCCTTGGACAGCGTGGAAGGTTGGAACTCCTGGTCGATCCAGCGCTTGGCCGCGGCGGTGTCGGCCAGCGCAGGCGGCGCGCACAGCACCGCCACCGCCAGTGCCAACGCGGTCCTGATCGGGCGTCGTTGCATGTCTTGTCTCCTCGTCGGTTGCGAAGGCAACGGGGCGCGATGCTATGTGCGAAACAAAACGAATGTCAATCGAGTTCCACCCCTGCCTGTTTCGCGCAGGAACGAACTTCGCCGGCATGCCGTGCCGCGAGCCAGCGGGCGACCGCGGCGCGTGCGTCCGCGTCGAGGTGCAGGCCGAGCTTGGTGCGCCGCCACAGCACGTCGTCGGCGTCGTGCGCCCACTCGTGCGTGCACAGGTAGTCCAGCTCGGCTTCGTGCAGCCCGGGCGCGACCGCACGGCCGAGCGCCCCCGCCGTCAGGATGTGCTCGACCCGCGCGCCGTAGCAACGCGCCCAGCGCCGGGCCAGCGCCGGCGGCAGTTCCGGTCGGCGCGCCCGCAACGCCTGCTCGAAGCGCGCGATGTCGACGTCGGGCCGGCCGCTCGGTGCGATCCAGCCGCGCAGGTCGCCGCCGGGCAGGGTCGCGTCCGCGGTCCACGGCCGCGGGCGGCGGCCGAGGTGCCGCTCGATCAGGTCGGCCGCCTGCTCGGCGAGCTTGCGGAAGGTGGTGATCTTGCCGCCCCACACCGACAGCAGCGGCGCCGGGTCCGGCTCCAGTTCAAGCAGGTAGTCGCGGGTCACCGCCGACGGGTCGCCGGCGTCGTCGTCGAGCAGCGGACGCACGCCCGCGTAGGTCTGCACCACGCGCGCCGGATCGACCGGCTGGCGGAAATAGCGGCCCGCCTGCGCGCACAGGTAGGCGATCTCGGCGGCGTCGGTTCGCGCGGCGCCGGGGTCGCCGTCGAAGTCGACATCGGTCGTGCCGATCAGCGTGAACTCGCCTTCGTAGGGAATCGCGAAGACGATGCGCCGGTCGGCGCCTTGCAGGATGTAGGCGCGGTCGTGCGTGAACAGCCGCGGCACGACGATGTGGCTGCCCTTGACCAGCCGCAGCGGCTTCGGTGCGCCGCGGCCGAGCGCCGTGCGCAGCCACGCGGCGGCCCACGGGCCGGTGGCGTTGACCAGCGCGCGCGCGGCGAC
>JAFLDG010000431.1 GCA_017302495.1 Burkholderiales bacterium | reverse complement strand
GCCGACCAGCTCGCCGCCCAGCCGGGCCACGAGCTCGCCGGCGCTGATCTCGAGCATCGCGCCCGCCGCGGCGTCAGCGGCCCGGGGCCGGCGCCGCGTTCAGCGCCTTGATGACCTTCTCGGTGATGTCGACGCGCGGGCCGGCGAAGATCGCTTCCTGCAGGATGACGTCGTACTTCTCCTGCTCGGCCACCTGCCGGATCACCCGGTTCGCGCGTTCGATCACCGTCGCCAGCTCTTCGTTCTTGCGCTGCGCGAGGTCTTCCTGGAACTCGCGCCGCTTGCGCTGCAGGTCGCGGTCCTGCTCGACCAGCTCGCGCTGCCGGCGCGTGCGCTCGGACTCGGCCAGCGTGGGCCCGTCCTTTTCCAGCCGCTCGGCCGCCGCCTTCAGCCGCGCGCCCTGGTCGGCCAGGTCCTTCTCGCGCTTGCCGAACTCGCCCTCCAGCCGCGCCTGCGCCGCCTTCGCCGGCGCGGCCTCGCGCAGCAGGCGCTCGCTGTTCACGTAGCCGATCTTCAGTTCCTGGGCTTGCGGCACCGCCATCGGCGCGAGCCACATCACGAGCGTCGCCGCGGCGAGCAGACCCCTGCTCAGCTTGGTCATCAGAATCTGGTCCCGAACTGGAATTGGAAAGGCTGGATTCTATCGGTCGGCTCCGACAGGACCGGCCAGCCGTAACTGAGCTTCAGCGGCCCGATCGGCGAGATCCAGCTGACGCCGACGCCGGTCGAGGCGCGCAGCGACTGCGCGCTCAGCGTCTGCGACTCGCCCCAGACGTTGCCGATGTCGAAGAAGCCGAACAGGCGCAGGCTCTTGTCGATGCCGGCGCCCGGCAGCGGCACGTACAGCTCCAGGTTCCCGTTGATCTTGCGGTTGCCGCCGATGAACGAGCCGGTCGGGTCGATGACACCGAGCGACCCCTGCGCGAACACGCGCACCGAGCCGAGGCCGCCGCCGTAGAAGTTCTTGAACACCGGGTACGGCCGGTCGCCGACCGCGAAGCCCCACCCGATCTCGGCGTTGGTCCCCAGCGTCAGGTTCAGCGGCAGCGGGAAGTAGCGCTGGTACTGCGCGTTCAGCCGGATGTACTTCAGGTCGCCGAGCACGCTGAAGTCGCCGTTCGCCCGCACGTAGTAGCCGTCGGTCGGGATCACTGCGCTGTTGCGCTGGTCCCGGGCCCAGCCCACGGTAACCGGCAGCGAGTAGCTGGTCGGCCCGAACTCCTCGCGATACAGGTAGTAGCTGTTCGGCAGGAAGGCGTTGTCCGGGATCTCGACCTGTTCGAAGCCGAGGCCGAAGTACACCGTGTCGAGGTCCGTGAAGGGCACGCCGTAGCGCACCGCACCGCCCCAGGTGACCAGCTGGTACGAGTCGCCGAAGGTGTTGTACGGGCTCGAGGCGCGGTAGTACAGGTCGAAGCCGCGGGAGACCCCGTCGATCGTGTAGTACGGATCGTTGGTGTTGATCACGAAGGTGCGCGCGGTGCTGCCGGTGTTGATCTCGAAGCCGAGGTAGTGGCCCGAACCGAAGACGTTCTCCTGCTTGATCGACGCCGACAGCGTCAGGTTCTCGGCGCTGGAGTAGCCGGCGCCGATCTGCAGGTTGCCGGTCGGCTTCTCGGTGACCGTGACCACCAGGTCGACCTGGTCGGGCGCGCCGGGCACCTCGCGCGTCTCGACGTTGACCTCGCTGAAGTAGCCGAGGCGGTCGACCCGGGCGCGCGAGACCTTGATCTTCGCGCCGTCGTACCAGGCCGCCTCGAGCTGGCGGAACTCGCGGCGGATGACCTCGTCGCGCGTGCGCGTGTTGCCGGCGACCTCGATCCGGCGCACGTAGACGCGGCGCTGCGGCTCGGCAAAGAAGGTCAGCACGACCTGCCCGGCCTCGCGGTCGATCTCGGGCCGCGGCTCGATGCGCGCGAACGCGTAGCCGTAGAGCGCGAACTGGTCGGCGAAGCGCCGCACCGTGGCCGCGACCAGGTCGCCGCGGTACGGTTCGCCGGGCTCGACCAGCACCAGCGCGCGGAACTCGTCCTCGCGGCCCAGGAAGTCGCCGTCGAGGCGGACGCCGGTGACGGTGTAGACCTGGCCCTCGCGGATCGTGATCGTGACCGTGATCGTCTGCTTGTCGGGCGAGATCGTGACCTGGGTCCCCTCGATCGCGAACTCCAGGAAGCCGCGGTTCAGGTAGAAGGCGCGCAGCGTCTCCAGGTCGGCGTTGAGCTTGGCGCGGGCGTAGCGGTCGTTCTTCGTGTAGAAGCTGATCCAGTTCGTCGCGCCGGACTCGAACTGGCGCAGCAGCGTCGACTCGGAGAACGCCTTCGCACCGACGATGCGGATCTCCTTGATCCGGGCAACCTCGCCTTCGGTCATCGTGAAGGTCAGGTTGACGCGGTTGCGCTCGATCGGCGTGATCGTCGTCACCACCTCGGCGCCGTACAGGCTCTTCGACAGGTACTGGCGCTTGATCTCCTGCTCGGCGCGGTCGGTGAGCGCGCGATCGAAGGGCAGGCCTTCGCCGATGCCGGCATCGCGCAGCGACTTCAGCAGCTGGTCGGACTCGAACTCCTTCATGCCGACGAAAGAGATGGTCGCGATGATCGGCCGCTCCTCGATGACGACGATGACGACGCGGCCCTCGATCTCGATGCGCACGTCCTTGAACAGGCCGGTCGCGAACAGCGCGCGCAGCGCGGTCGCGCCCTTGTCGTCGGTGTAGGTGTCGCCGATGCGGAACGGCAGCGCGCCGAAGACCGTGCCGGGATCGCCGCGCTGCAGGCCCTCGATCCGGATGTCCTCGATCACGAAGGGCTCGACCGCGTGCGCCGGCGGCGCGGCGAGCAGCACCAGCAACAGCGCGAGCAGGAGCGCCCAGGCGGCGTGCAGCCGCCGCAGGCGGCCAGGCAGGGGATACGCGGGAGGAGTCACCGGCGACCGGGATCAGTGCAGACCCAGGAGCCGGGCCACGTCGTTGAACAGGGCCACCGACATCAGCGCGAGCAGGATCGCGATGCCGCCGCGCTGCAGCCTGGCCAGCCAGACCTCGGAGAGCGGCCGGCCGGTCAGGGCCTCGAAGAAATAATACATGAGGTGGCCGCCGTCGAGCATCGGCAGCGGCAGCAGGTTCAGCACGCCCAGGCTGACGCTGACCAGCGCGAGGAAGCCGAGGTAGTAGCTCAGCCCCTGGTTCACCGACTGCCCGGCGTAGTCGGCGATCGTCAACGGCCCGCTCAGGTTCTTCAGCGAAGCCTCGCCGACGATCATGCGGCCGAGCATCTTCAGCGTCAGCGCGCTCAGGTCCCAGGTGCGTTCGACGCCGGCGACCAGGCCCTCGACCGGGCCGTGGCGCACGGTGACCATCGCCGGCGCCTCGCCGACGTAGGCATCGATGCGGCCGATCGCCCGGCCGCCGTCCTGCAGGACGCGGGGCAAGACCTCGATCCGCAGTTCCCGGCCGTCGCGCTCGACCTGCCACTGCATCGGCAGCGGGTCGCCGTCGCGCACCGCGAGCCGGATGCGCTCGCGCAGCGCCTGCGCGTCGGCCACCGGCTGGTCGTCGACGCGCAGCACGCGGTGGTGCAGCAGA
>JAFLDG010000430.1 GCA_017302495.1 Burkholderiales bacterium | reverse complement strand
CGATCGGCGCGGCGTCGGCGGCGTCGCCGGCCTGCACGCGCGCGAACTCCAGCCGCGCCACGTCCGCCAGGTAGGGCAGCGCCGCCGCGGGCTCGAAGTCCGCGACGAAGGCCGCGAAGCCGCCGCCGTAGTGCGCGAGGATGCGCGAGCGCGGCGGGTGGCGGCGCACGTAGACCGCGGCCATCGCGCGGAAGAACTCGGTGCCGACGAGCTGCTGCGTGACCTCGAAGGTGTCGGCGAGCGCGTCGACCAGCGAGCCGACGACGTTGTTGCGGTACACCGCGAGCCGCCGCGCCGGATCGGAGCCGTTCCACGCCCGCAGGCCCGGCGGGCACGGCAGCGCCGGGTCGAGCAGCGCAGCGGCGAACGCCGCCTGCCCGGCCGGGGTCGCGGGACCGTTCACGCACCGCCCCCGACGACGCCGCAACGCCGGGGCCCGGCGCGCAGCGCCATCAGCGCCTCGGCCCGCGCGGCTTCGGCCAGCAGCGCCGGCAGGGCCGGCACGTCGTGGTCGCGTTCGATCAGCGTCGGCACCGTGCCGAGCCGCTCGACCACGCCGGCGTACAGGCCCCAAACGATGTCGGCGACCGCGCTGCCGTGGTCGTCGATCAGCAGCGGGTCGCCGGCGGCGTCGGCGTCGTGCGCGTAGCCGGCCAGGTGCACCTCGCCGACGGCATCGAGCGGCAGCTCGCGCAGGTAGGCCTGCACGTCGCGGCCGTGGTTCGTGCACGAAACATGGGCGTTGGTCACGTCGAGCAGCAGCCCGCAGCCGGTGCGGCGCAGCACCTCGCGCAGGAACGCGGCCTCGCTCATCGTCGAGCGCTCGAACTCGACGTAGGTGGACGGGTTCTCGAGCAGCAGGCGCAGGCCGAGCCGCTCCTGCACGCGATCGACATGCCGGCACACGCGCGCCAGCGTCGGCCCGTCGTAGGCCACCGGCAGCAGGTCGCCGAGGTACAACTCGCCGTGGGTCGACCAGGCCAGGTGCTCGGAGAACGACGCCGGCTCGTAGCGCGCGATCAGGTCGGCCAGCCGGTCGAGATGGGCCTCGTCCGGCGCCGCCTCGGCGCCGAGCGACAGGCCGACGCCGTGCAGCGACAGCGGATGCTGCGCGCGGATGCGTTCCAGGTAGTGATGCATCGGCCCGCCGTCGACCATGTAGTTCTCGGCGTGCACCTCGAAGAAGCCGAGTTCGGGCCGCGTCGCCAGCACTTCGCGGAAGTGCTGCGGCTTCAGCCCGATGCCCGCGCGCGCCGGCAGCGCGGCCGCGCTGCCGACCGGCGGCCGCGGGCGGTCGACGACCTCGAGCGGCTGCATCGCGCTTGCCTGCGGGGCGCTGCGCCTCGGGATCAGGCCTTTTCCTTGAACGCGGCGAGCTGGCCGAAGCCGGTCGGCGAGGTCTTCGAGGCGGTCTTCTCGCACGAGCCCTTCGGCACCAGGCTCCAGGCGTTGCCCTGGAAGTCGATCTTCGACGTCCCGGCGCAGGTGGTGCCCGGGCCGGCGGCGCAGTCGTTCTTGCCCTTCAGCGCGACGCCGTAGCACTTCTCCTTGTCGGCCGGCTGCGCCAGGGCCGGCAGGCTGGTGAACGCGGCGCCGAGCGCGAGCGCGAGGGCAGCGGCGGGAAGCTGGGGCTTGCTGGAAGCGGTGTGCATGAACATCTCCTGGGTGACGAGGGTTGCGATCCCGGGGCCTGCCCCCGGCGGCGCCGGCCGGCGGCCCGCGACGGCGGGCGCGACCGGCTTGCCCGATAGACGTGCCGGGCCGCGGCGTTCTTACACTGGCGGTTCCCGGCGGGCCGCGGCGGCCGGACTGTAAGGAAGGCGCCGGCGCAGCGTCTATCACGGGGAGCCGGCCCGGCCGGCCGGCAAGGCGGTGCGATGCGTCCGGAGGCGAAGCTTAAGTGGCGGCCGGTGCCGGTGACCGGGGTGACCGATCCCGATCCGGCGTCTGCCGCCGCGTCTGAAGGGGCCGCGCCGTGACGCCCCTGTTCGCCTCCCTGATGCGCCGCCTCGGCGAGACCCTGAGCCGCTACCTGAGCCGACCGCATCACCGCCACGGCGTGGCCGCGCCGACCGACCCGCGGCGCCTGCTGGCCTGCCTGCGCCCCGGCGACGTGCTGCTCGTCGAGGGGCAGACCCGAATCAGCGTCGCGATCAAGTACCTGACGCAGTCGACCTGGTCGCACGCGGCGCTGTACGTCGGCGCGGCCGGCGGTGCGGTCGATGGGCAGGGCCGGCCGCGCTGCTTCGTCGAGGCCGACCTGCGCGAAGGCGTGCGCCTGGTCGGCGTCGCCGAGTACGCCGGCCTGCACTGCCGGATCTGCCGGCCGGTGGGCCTGGACGCCGCCGAGATCGATGCGCTGATCGGCTACGCGCTCGCGCGCGTCGGCCACCGCTACGATCTGAAGAACGTGATCGACCTCGCGCGCTACCTGCTGCCGACCCCGCCGGTGCCCACGGGCTGGCGCCGGCGCATGCTCGCGCTCGGCAGCGGCGACCCGACCCGCGCGATCTGCTCGACGCTGATCGCGCAGGCCTTCCAGGCGGTGCACTACCCGATCCTGCCGATCGTCGAGGCCGTGCCGGCGAACGACCCGCTGTGCCCGGATTGCCGGCGCGAGATCCTGCACGTGCGGCACCACAGCCTGTTCGCGCCGCGCGACTTCGACGTGTCGCCCTACTTCGCGGTGGTCAAGCCCACCCTGGATGCCGGCTTCGATCCGCACGCGCTGACCTGGCAGCCGGAGCCGGAGACGGTCGGCGCATGAGACCGGCGCTCGCGATCGTGCTGCCGGTGCTCGACGAGGCGCCGACACTCGCGCGGCGGCTGCAGGCGCTGCAGGCGTTGCGCGAGCGCGGCGCGCGCGTGGTGGTGGTCGACGGCGGCAGCCAGGACGACACGGTCGCGATCGCGCGCGCGTTGGCCGACCTCGTGCTGCTCGCGCCGCGCGGCCGGGCGGCGCAGATGAACGCCGGCGCCGCCGCCTGCCCGGCCGATGTGCTGCTGTTCCTGCACGCCGACACCGCGCTGCCGCCGCATGCCGACGCGCTGGTGCGGCGCGCGGCGCTCGGGCCGCACGGCTGGGGCCGTTTCGACGTGCGCATCGACAGCCCGCGGTGCCTGCTGCGCGTGGTCGGAGCGCTGATGAACCTGCGCTCGCGCGTCACCGGCATCGCCACCGGCGACCAGGCGATCTTCGTGCGCCACGAGCTGTTCCAGACGGTCGGCGGCTTTCCGGACCTGCCGCTGATGGAGGACATCGCGCTCTCGCGGCGGCTGAAGGGGCACGGTCGGCCGGCCTGCCTGCGCGAGCGCGTCGGCACCTCGGCCCGGCGCTGGGAGCAGCACGGCGTCTGGCGCACGATCTTCCTGATGTGGCGGCTGCGCGCGGCCTACTTCCTCGGTGCCGACCCGCGCACCCTCGCGATCCGCTATGGCTACCGGCCCCGCTGAGCCCGGGCCGGACCTGCGCCGCGTGCAGGTCGCGATCCTGGCCAAGGCGCCGATCCCGGGCCTGGCGAAGACGCGGCTGATCCCGGCGCTGGGGCCGCAGGGCGCGGCGCGGCTGCAGCGCCGGCTGACCCGCC